>CANRIQ010000005.1 GCA_947630655.1 uncultured Clostridia bacterium
CATAAACGTCCCCGCCTCTATCTGGTCGGGAATAACGCTGTAGGTCGTGCCGTGAAGCTCGCTTACGCCGCGGATTTTGATAACGTCCGTACCCGCGCCGATAATATCCGCGCCCATGGAGTTTAAGCAGTTCGCGAGGTCAACCACATGCGGCTCTTTTGCGGCGTTTTCGATTATAGTAAGCCCCTCCGCCTTGACCGCCGCCATAATCCCGTTTATGGTAGCACCAACGGAGTTTTTATCAAAGAAAATCTGATTTCCGATAAGCCTGTCAGCCTCAAGGTGAATCATGCCCTTATCAAGCTCGCACCGAGCCCCCAAAGCCGAAAAGCACTTTAAATGCTGGTCAATCGGGCGGTCACCGAGATTGCACCCGCCCGGCATAGAAACATTCGCCGAATGAAAACGTCCCAGAAGCGTCCCGAGAAAGTAGGTCGTAGCGCGCATAAGCTTCGCCTTCTCGTAGGGAATGGGCATATTCCGAAGCGGACGGGTGTCGATTTCGACAGTCGTCTTATTAAGCATACGGATTTTCGCGCCCATTTCGGACATAATCTGTAAAGTTATAGTAACATCGCTTATATTCGGGATATTTTCAATAACGCACGGTTCGTCGGAGAGAATAGTCGCAGGCAGAATAGCGACAACAGCGTTTTTCGCGCCGCTTATCACTACCTCGCCGGACAGCTTCCCGCCGCCCTTAACGATATATTTTTCCAAATAAACACTTCCCCCTGTTCCATAAACGGAACATGATTTTATTTATATGTATGAAAAGCAAAAAGCAAAACCAACCATATGAACACACCCATACTTCTACATTATAACATATATTTTTAAATTTTTAAAGTATCAAAATGAAAAAAATCGCGAGTTTAGATTTTTTTGTAATATTTCACTAAAAAAACAAATAATTTTGTAATATTTTACGATATATTGTATAGAACTATTTCCCGCCGCTCTACCGACTGTTTTATTATTGTCAAAAAAACGGTTTTTTAATCTTGACAAAACGCGAAAAATATGCTTTAATTATAGTGTATGGTAATTTTTAAAAACTTTACGGAAAGGAAATAATACATATGGCAAAGCTTAATGAGAATTTCTCAAAACTGAAGAAAAACTACCTCTTTATCGAGATAGCAAAACGCATAAAGGCGTACTCCGAGGAAAATCCCGAACAGGCGAAAAAGCTTATCAGAATGGGCATCGGCGACGTTACGCGCCCGCTTGCGCCCGTGGTGGTGGAGGCTATCAAGAAGGCTGCCGACGAAATGCAGTACCGCGAGACCTTCCGCGGCTATGAGGACAGCGGCGCGGGGTATGATTTTCTGCGCAAGGCGGTGTCCGATTATTACAAGAGCTTCGGGGCTGAAGTATCCGCCGATGAAATCCGCATTTCCGACGGTGCGAAATCCGACTGCGGCAACATAATCGACATTTTCGGCAGCGGCAACACCGTGCTTGTCACCGACCCCGCTTATCCCGTGTATGTCGATTCCAACATAATGAGCGGAAACGAGGTCATTTTCGCAAATTCCACCGAGGAAAACGGCTTTGCGGCTATGCCCGACAAGTTGGTCAAGGCAGACCTCATCTACCTCTGTTCGCCGAACAACCCGACGGGTTCGGTTTACACGACCGAACAGCTTCGCGAATGGGTGAATTACGCTCTCGAAAACAATGCCGTGATTATCTACGACGCGGCGTATGAGGCGTTTATCACCGAGGACAATGTTCCGCGTTCGATTTACGTTATTGAGGGCGCGAAAAAATGCGCTATTGAGATTTGTTCTCTCTCCAAAACGGCGGGATTTACAGGCACAAGATGCGGTTACACCGTCGTTCCGAACGAGCTTGTCCAGAAGGACAGCGAGGGAAATGACGTAAAGCTTGCCGATTTGTGGGGTCGTCGCCAGGGCAGCAAGTTCAACGGCGTATCCTATCCCGTTCAGCGCGGCGCGGAGGCTGTTTTCACTCCCGAGGGTCAGAAGCAGTGCCGCGAGAACATCAAGTATTATCAGGAAAATGCGCGCGTTATAGCGGCAACCTGCGACGAGCTCGGGATTAAATACACGGGCGGCGTGAATTCTCCGTACATATGGCTGAAATGCCCGAACGGCATGGGAAGCTGGGACTTTTTTGATATGCTTCTCACGAAAATACAGGTTGTCGGCACTCCCGGAGCGGGCTTCGGAAAGAACGGCGACGGTTGGTTCAGACTGACGGCGTTCGGCACTCACGAGGCTACAAAAGAGGCTATGGAGCGTCTGAAAACGCTGTTGAAATAAACAATAACAAAAAACAGAGCCTATCATCACGATAGGCTCTTTATTTTGCTTGTTAAAATTATTTCTTAATTACTCTTACGCCCACTACATTAGCAACTGCTTTCAGCTTCTCCTCAATTCCCGCAGGATTGCCCTTTACGTCAAGGCAGGTGTACGCAAAATTCTTTTTGGAGTGGCTCTGCATATTCTCAATGTTCATTCCCGCCGCGGAAATAGGCGCGGTAATGTTGTTGATAACGCCCTCTACATTCTTGTGAAGAACGCAGATTTTCGCGTCGCCCGTCATCTCCATTTCAAGGTTCGGGAAGTTTACGGAATTTCTGATGTTTCCGTTTTCGATGTAATCAACAACCTCCTTAACCGCCATAACCGCGCAGTTGTCCTCGCTCTCCTCCGTGGACGCGCCGAGGTGCGGAATAGCGATAACGCCCTCCATATTCGCGGTTTTTGCGTTCGGGAAATCGGTGATATAGCGGCGAACCTTGCCCGATTTCAAAGCCGCCTCCATAGCGTCGTCGTCAACAAGAGTATCGCGCGCGAAATTCATGATGATAACTCCGTCCTTCATCATAGCGATGGTGTCGGCGTTTATCATATGCTTTGTGTTCACATCGGGGTCGTCGGACTCCACAAGCGGAGTGTGAACGGAAATATAATCGCAGTTCTTGAAAATTTCAGCTCTGGTCTTAACGCGCTTGATCTTATCGGAAAGGTTCCACGCCGCGTCAATCGTGATATACGGGTCGCAGCCGAGAACGTCCATTCCGAGTGCCAGAGCGGCGTTTCCGAGAGGACCGCCGATAGCTCCCAAACCGATAATTCCGAGGGTCTTGCCCTTGACCTCCGTTCCCGCAAACTGGGACTTGCTCTTTTCAACGGTCTTTGCAATGTCTGGGTCAGCCTTGTTCGCCTGAACCCAGTTTGCACCGCCGATAACATCTCTCGAAGCGAGAATCATACCCGCCACAGCAAGCTCTTTAACGCCGTTTGCGTTAGCTCCGGGGGTGTTGAACACGACAATCCCCTGCTCCGCGCACTTGTCAACGGGGATATTATTCACGCCCGCGCCCGCTCTTGCGATAGCCGTAAGGTTCGAGCCGAACTCCATATCGTGCATTTTCGCCGAGCGCACCAAAATAGCGTCGGGATTTTCGACGTTGTCGCCGAAGGTGTATTTCGACTTGTCAAGCAAATCCGTGCCGCAAGCCGCAATTTTGTTCAATGTCTGAATATTGTACATTTCAATCAACCTGCCTTCTTAATATTGTTTTGCCGTCGGGTTATTCCTTGCCGATATATTCCGGTGTTACCAGGGGCTTTCCGTCCTTGTCAACAAGCACCGACAGTCCCCCCGAGTTTCCGTTTGAAACAAACAGGTAATTTACGCCCGTCATTTTATCGACAATCACCGTAAACCCGAAAAACGTCCCTTGAGAGTAAATTCTGGCAAATCTGTCTAATTTGTTGGAATCAGCCATTTTCAGCCTCGAATTTCTTCATAAACTCAACAAGCTTTTCAACGCCCTCGATAGGCATTGCGTTGTAGATAGAAGCTCTCATGCCGCCGACGGTTCTGTGACCCTTAAGGTTCTCGAAGCCCGCAGCCTTGGATTCCTTGACAAATTTCGCGTCAAGCTCCTCGTTTCCCGTAACGAACGGAACGTTCATGATAGAACGGTCCTCGGGACGAACAGTGCCCTTAAACAGCTTTGACTGATCGAGGAAATCGTAAAGAATTTTAGCCTTCTTCTCGTTGCGCTCCTTCATAACCGAAAGACCGCCCATTTTCTTAATCCACTTGAACACCTTGCCGCAGATGTAGATAGCGTAGCAGTTAGGCGTATTGTACAGCGAATCGTTGTCAGCCTGTGTCTTCCATTTAAGCATAGTGGGAGTGCCGGGGAGAACGTCGTCCGTAATAAGATCCTCGCGGATAATCGAGATAACCAGACCCGCAGGACCAACGTTCTTCTGAACGCCGCCGTAGATAACGCCGTATTTCGTAACGTCTACGGGTTCGGACAAAAAGCAGGAGGAAACGTCCGCCACAAGGATATGACCCTTTGTATTCGGCAGAGTGTGGAACTTTGTGCCGTAAATGGTGTTGTTCTCGCAGATGTAAACATAGTCTGCGTCTGCGGGAATATCAAGGTCTGAGCAGTCGGGAATATACGAGAAAGTCTTATCTGCGGAAGACGCGACAGCCACCGCCTCGCCGAAAATCTGCGCCTCCTGATAAGCCTTCTTCGCCCACTGACCGGTGATGATGTAAGCCGCCTTTTTGTTCTTCATAAGGTTCATGGGGACAGCCGCAAACTGCTGCGACGCGCCGCCCTGCAAGAACAGAACCTTATAGTTGTCGGGGATATTCATAAGCTCGCGAATATCCTTCTCCGCGGTCTTGATAATGTCGTCATACGCCTTTGAACGGTGCGACATCTCCATAACGGACATACCCGTGCCGTTATAATCAAGCATTTCGTCTGCCGCTTCTTTAAGCACCTCTTCGGGCAGGACAGCGGGTCCCGCGCTGAAATTGTAAACTCTCATGGGAAATCCTCCTGTAAAAAAATGTCTGTTTTACCGCCGCATTATATACGGTTGTGGAAAAAACCACTATTTCTATTATATGACATTTTGCGCGATATGTCAAGCGGTTATTTTGACTTTATCGAATTTTTGTTATTTTTTTCACGAAAAAAGCCCCCGAATTATCCGTTCGGGGGACAAACTCCCTATGAAAAGCATTCGAGAGCGTTTGCGATGACATTTCCGAGAAGCTCTCCCGTGTACACGGCTTCCTCAAGGGAATTCCCGTGGCTTCCAACCTCTATTAAAAGCGCGCCCGGGGACATATCCTGGTTATAGTTGCGGTAATCGAACAAAACGGGACGAGGGAGCGTCGGATAAGCGGTCTCTGCGGCGTTTTGCAGCAGGCACGCAAGCTTGTAGTTCTCCATATAATTCGGCATATCGAAAATTTCGTTGTCGCAGCCCGTGATTATCATAAACTGCGCGGCGGTTTTGCCGTTAATTTCCGCTACGGGAGCTATCGGAGAGCCGTCAGAATTGCCGATGCCGTCGCGGTGGATATCGAGAATAAGCTGCAAATCGGGATATTCCTTCATATTTTCGGCAATTGTGTCGGCGGAGCGGTAATATGCCCCGGTGTACTGCGGATAATCGTGTATTGTGCAGTCGTGGACAACCGAAATCCCGCGGCTTGCAAGTGCCTTGCAAATCGCGTCCCCGACGGCGACAACGCTTTTGTCGGGGTCGCGGTTGTTGTTCGGGTAATCCGCGTCGTACCAGTCGTTTTCGGGGAGATAGCTTTCGGTGGTGTGGGTGTGATAAATCAGCACCACCGGGCTTTCGGGGTCTTCGGGAAGCGTTATATCCGGGAGCGTTTTCGACGCCTCCTCAAGCTGCGATGCCCTAAGCTCCGTGCAATTTTTCACCTGTGCGCCGCTTTGAAGCGTTATGTACTCGCCGGGAGCAAATTTTCCGAAATTGTACCTTAAAATCTGCCCTGTGTGCGTCTGAAATTTTGAATAATCGGTTTCGTCCTCATAATCCGAGCGGTTTTTCGTGATTATTCTCCCAAGCCTTTCGGGAACGCTTTCGGACGGCTCGCTTTCCGACATTCCCGATGCTTCGGAAATATCGGAAATATCCGAATTATCTGAGCTCTCGGAGCTTTCCGAGCTCGCCGAATTGTCCGAATAGTCCGAATTGTTCTCATTTTCGGAATAATACGCCCCCGCGGTGAAATATGCCGCCGAACGGAGGAAATTCCCCGCCGCCGACCCCGAAAGCGTCAAAATCGGACACCCTACCGCCGCAATTACAGCCGCAAATGATTTTAATTTTCCCATATTTTTTCACCCCTCCGGACAAGTATATGCCCCGCGGCGGCGAAAAATTCCAAAAAAAGCGGGCTGTGACAAGCACAGCCCGAAAAAATATATTTGACCTTTGGATTAGGAAGTTGTCAATTAGTACATTCCGCCCATTCCGGGAGCGGCAGGAGCAGCGGGAGGATTTTCCTCGGGCTTATCTGCAACAAGGCTTTCTGTCGTGAGAACCATTTCCGCAACGGAGGAAGCGTTCTGGAGAGCCGAACGGGTAACCTTCGCAGGGTCTACAATGCCCTTCTTTATCATATCGCCGTAGGACTCGGTGTACGCGTCATAGCCGTAGCCGACTGTCTTTTTCTTGACGATGGTGTCGATAATTACCGAACCCTCAACGCCCGCGTTAAGAGCAATCTGGCGCATAGGCTCTTCAAGTGCCTTCAGCACGATAGCGGCACCCGTCTTTTCATCGCCCTCAAGACCGTTCATAACCTTTTCAACCGCAGGCATAGCGTTTATAAGCGCGACGCCGCCGCCCGCTTCGATGCCCTCCTCAACGGCAGCCTTTGTAGCCGCGAGAGCGTCCTCTATACGGAGCTTCTTTTCCTTCATTTCAACCTCGGTTGCCGCGCCGACCTTGATTACGCCAACGCCGCCCGAAAGCTTTGCAAGACGCTCCTGAAGCTTTTCCTTGTCGAATTCGGAGGTTGTCGCCTCAATAGCGTTTCTTATCTCGGAAACTCTTGCCTTGATGTCGGAAGCCTTGCCTGCGCCGTCAACGATAATCGTGTTTTCTTTGGTAATTTTTACCTGTTTTGCAGTACCAAGCTGGGACAACTGAGTTTCCTTAATGTCAAGACCCAATTCGTCGGTGATAACCTCGCCGCCGGTGAGAATTGCAATATCCTTAAGCATCTCCTTGCGTCTGTCGCCAAAGCCCGGAGCCTTTACCGCAACGCAGGTGAACACGCCGCGCAGCTTGTTGAGAATAAGGTTTGTAAGAGCGTCGCCGTCAACGTCCTCGGCAATGATAAGAAGCTTCTTTCCGCTCTGGACAACCTGCTCAAGCAGCGGGAGAATATCCTGAATAGAGGATATTTTCTTATCGGTAATAAGGATATACGGATTATCGAGATCCGCCTCCATTTTATCTGTATCTGTTACCATATACGGGGAAATGTATCCTCTGTCAAACTGCATTCCCTCTACAACATCGGAATAGGTTTCCGCCGTCTTGCTCTCCTCAAGAGTGATAACGCCGTCCGCGGTAACCTTTTCCATAGCGTCCGCGATAAGCTGACCTATCGTCTCATCGCCCGCCGAAATAGTAGCGACTCTTGCGATATCGGCAGTGCCCGCAACCTTTTTGGAGTTCTTCTTGATCTCTCCGACAGCCGCGTCTACCGCCTTCTTCATACCCTTTTTAACGATCATGGGGTTCGCGCCTGCGGCAATATTCTTCATTCCCTCGCGAACGAGAGCCTGCGCAAGCAGCGTAGCGGTAGTAGTGCCGTCGCCCGCCGCGTCGTTGGTCTTAGTAGCGACCTCCTTTACAAGCAGCGCGCCCATATTCTCAAAAGCGTCCTCAAGCTCTATTTCCTTCGCGATTGTAACGCCGTCGTTTGTGATAAGCGGAGAGCCGTACTTCTTGGAAAGCACAACGTTTCTGCCTTTCGGACCGAGCGTAATCTTCACGGTATCCGCAAGGGTGTCAATGCCCTTCTGGAGAGCCTTTCTCGCTTCTTCTCCATAGATAATATCCTTAGCCATGATAAAATCTCCTCCTGATGTTTATGTTTGTCGGCAATTACTTCGAACGCTTCGCGCCGGGTTTTCTGCCGGGTTTTTTCTTTGCAGCTGCAGCCGGAGCAGCCTTTTCAGCCGCGGGCTTTCTGCCTCTCTTCTTCGCGCTGTCTGCGGAAGTTGTCTTTGCAGCGGGCTTCTTTGCTTCGCCGCCCTCTACAACCGCAAGAATATCCTCCTGTCTTACTATAGAATACTCTACGCCGTCAACCTTGACTTCCGTGCCGGAATACTTGCTGATAAGCACCTTCTCGCCGACTTTGACGAACATCTTGACTTCCTTGCCGTCAACCACGCCGCCGGGACCTACTGCGACAATTTCCGCTATAGAGGGCTTTTCCTGAGCCGCCGCGGTAAGAATAATGCCGCTTTTGGTGGTTTCCTCCGCCTCGACGGATTTGATAACAACTCGGTCTGCTAAAGGTCTGATTGTCATATATATTTCCTCCCAGTGAAATAATTTGCAATTTCCGCAATTTTAGCACTCACGTTTATTGAGTGCTAATTATATTTTAACCTATATTTGAAAAAAATCAAGAGGTAAACCCAAATTTTTTGTTATTTTTGTAGCAAAGCACAAATATTTTCTAATATTTTAGCCTTTTCTTGGTAGTTTTATACAGAAAATTCTCCGGAAAACAATTTATATTTTTATGTATTATTGAAAAAATAAAAAATATATGCTAAAATAACTATGTTAATATAATAACAAACATATAAAGGGGGATTTTTCGATGTTTGGTTTTTTTAAAAAAGCACCTGTTTCGGAAGAGGAAAAACGCGCCGAAAGCCTTCCCCGCACAAAAAAGGTGGAATTTGTCGACGCGCTCCCGATTTCGGGCGTGGAAAACGAGCTTGACCGCGACATTCGCACCGTCGTAGGCTACACTCCCGTAAACTACTACGACACCAAAGACAGCAGTCTTATGTGCATTTTCTACTATTCTGAGGACTACAGCGAGATTTATATGCGTTTTCAGCACATAGTATACGACACGCCAAAGGAAAAATCAAAGCTCTGGAAGATAGACAAGGAGCTTATGCGCGATATTATGCGCAAATTCGGGCAAAATATATAAGTTTAGCGCGGTTTTGGAATATTTCACCAAACTTTCACAAAAGAAACAACATAAACACACACTGAATGTTTATAATAAACTTGCAATCGGAAAGATTGCCTTAAATTGCTAACCGCTCTTTTCATATAATTACCAACCAAACCAGCATTAACGCCCCGTGAGAAATCGCGGGGCGTTAATGTTTTATGCAGTTGTCACATCGGAACGGGCGTTTCGGAGAGAATTTGCCCGATTATTTCATCCGACGAAAGAAAATCCGTCTGACCCGCGGCAAGAATTACCCTATGCCGAAGCACCGAAAGAGCCATAAGCTTCACGTCGTCGGGCGTTGCAAACCCCCTGCCCTCCATAAGCGCGTGAGCCTGCGCGGCTCTGTACAGCGCGATAGACGCTCTTGGGGACGCGCCGAGCTTTACCTCGCGGCGGTTTCGCGTCGCGCTTACTATCATCAGAATATACGCCTTCACCTGCTCCGACACCGCCACTCTGCCCGCCTGTTCGCGAAGCTCCAACACCTCTTCAAGCGTCATCACGGGGTCCACTTTCAGCTTATGCGGCATTTTATCCAGCATCGAAAGCTCCGCCGCACGGTCGGGATAACCTATTGATATTTTCATCAAAAAACGGTCAAGCTGCGCCTCGGGAAGATGATATGTTCCGTAAGTCTCAATCGGGTTTTGCGTAGCAAGCGTCATAAACGGCACGGGCAGCTTGTGAGTTACCCCATCAACCGAAATCTGAAGCTCCTCCATCGCCTCCAGAAGCGAGCTTTGCACCTTCGGCGACGTTCTGTTAATCTCGTCCGCAAGCAGGAAATTGCACATAGCCGCTCCAGCGCGGTATTCCGCCTTGCCCGTATGCTGATCGATAACGGTGTAACCGATAACGTCGGACGGCATCAGGTCCGGTGTGAACTGAATTCTTCCGAAGCTGCCCGAAACGGACTGCGCAAGCGTTTCGGCAAGAAGCGTTTTCCCGACCCCGGGAACGTCCTCTATAAGCACATGACCGCCCGCCAGCATTGCGCAGACGATTTTCTCGACAACATCATGCTTTCCAATAATGACGTTTTCAATATTATTTATAAGAGACTCAATTTTCGGAACCATATTTCTGCCTTTCCTTTAACGCTAAAAACGCTGAAACAAAAGTGCCGGGCGCAAAGCACGACAAAAGACCTTAAAATCTCCGTACAATACTTTGCACTCAGCACCTCAAACCGTAACTTAAAAAATCAATTGAGAATAGAATGCTCGTCAGCCGCGTCGAACAGATGGATCTTGTTCGGGTCAAGAGCAAGCTTTATGGTGTCCTGCGGACGTGCGGCACATCTCGGAGAAACTCTCGCGGTAAGCGAAATTCCCTCGCAGGTGAGATACAGGAACGTCTCTGCGCCAAGCATTTCCGTAACATCAACAGTAGCCTCTATAATGCCCGTCTTAGCCGCCGACAGGAACATCTCCTCATCGTGAATGTTCTCGGGACGAATTCCGAGTACAACCTCTTTATCAACATAGTACTTCAAAGCGTCGTTGTCAGCCTTGCCGCTCGGAACTTCAACATAGAACTTGCGCGCCGCCGAACCGAATTCAACAACATACTTGCCGTCGTTCATAATAAGCTTCGCGTCGATGAAATTCATCATCGGAGAGCCGATAAAGCCCGCAACAAACTTATTTACAGGCGACTCGTAGAGGTTAATCGGAGAGTCGATCTGCTGAACATAACCGTCCTTCATAACGACAATTCTGTCGCCCATGGTCATAGCCTCGGTCTGGTCGTGCGTAACATAAATAAACGTCGTGCCGAGCTTCTTGTGAAGCTTTGCAAGCTCGGTTCTCATCTGAGCACGGAGCTTTGCGTCAAGGTTGGACAGCGGCTCGTCAAGCAGGAACACCTGCGGATCGCGTACAATAGCGCGTCCGAGCGCGACACGCTGTCTCTGACCGCCGGAGAGAGCCTTCGGCTTTCTGTCGAGCAGGTGAGAAATGTCAAGAATCTTCGCCGCTTCCTCAACGAGCTTTTTAATCTCGTCCTTCGGAACCTTGCGCAGCTTCAGACCAAACGCCATATTATCGAAAACAGTCATATGCGGATACAGAGCGTAGTTCTGGAAAACCATCGCGATATCTCTGTCCTTAGGAGCAACGTCGTTTACAAGGCGGTCGCCGATAAACAACTCGCCCTCGGAAATTTCCTCAAGTCCCGCGATCATACGGAGGGTAGTGGATTTACCGCAGCCTGAAGGTCCAACGAGAACGATAAACTCCTTGTCCTTAATATTCATAGTGAAGTCTGTTACGGCAGTAACGCCGCCGGGGTAACGCTTGTAAATGCCTCTAGCCGATAAACTTGCCATTTATAAAACCTCCTGAATGTAACTTTGAACGGGCAGCCGCAAAAAGCAAGGCTTACCCGCAGCATATTTCGCTAATACTATAATACCAAATCAAAGCAAAAAATAAAAGAGCCTAAACTAACAAATATTTAACAATCAGTTTAGGTACTTTCACTAACCGTTACAAATTTTCACGTACAAAACGGCGTTTCTACCAGCATTTTGCACAAAAAAATCACCAAAAAAGGTGTTTTCGCAATGACAGAGCCAATTTTTTGGCATATCCGACAAATTCGACAGCGGGATTTTGGGCATTTTGGCACAATATATTGTATTTTCAACAAGAAGAATACCCACAGCCGCTTTAAGCTGCAAGGTCTAAAACCCGCCGTTATACGAATACAATATACGGACAAATTAAGACCGGGGAGGAAATTGTATGGCAAGACAAAGGGCTCGTTCGGGGAAGGCGGCGATGCTGGGGCTGTTGCTGCTGGCACTAGCGGGGATATGGCTGCTGGTAAGGCTTGCAGTAAGACCAAAGGCGGAAATTGCGGGGGCAACCAACGCCCAGCGCGTGGAATATATCGAGTCGTTCGGCTGGGACGCGGGGACGGTGCCGACCGATATTCGGGAGATAACCATTCCCGCGCGGTTTGACGACGCATATAATCAGTACAACGCCCTCCAGAAGGAGCAGGGCTTCGACCTGCGCAAATACTGTGCCTGCGACGCCCATAAATACACATACAGAATAAGAAACTACGACGGCGCAGACCCTGCTGTGCCGATAAACGCGAATCTTATCGTCATAGACGGCAAAATCGTTGCCGCAGACATCTCCTCCGCCGAGGCAAACGGCTTTGTGACGGTTCTTGCGAAAAAATAGCGTTGACATCAGCGGGTTTTTGTAGTAAAATATAATTTGAATAAAACCTGCGAGGTGCAAAATGAAACGTATTAAACTTATTATAACGGCTGTATCCGCCGCGGCAATGCTTTCGGGCTGTTCTTTTTTCTCCGATATGGATGAACCTTCGGACGGCAGCAGCGGTAATATCAGCTTTTCCTTTGAGAGCAAACAAAGCTCTTCAAATTCAAGCTCTTCAAGCTCTTCGGCTTCTTCCGAAGCTTCAAGCGGAAGCGTAAGCTCTCCCGAAGCCGACGCGAACACCTACCCGATAAACGTCGGGGACGAGTGTTATTTCACGATAGAAGACGGCGATGTCATCGCGCGCTACCGCAAGGACGGCGAGGTAAGCAGCGTGATCTGCGGCGATCGGGACGAAATTTCCGAGGAAAACGGCGTTGTTACGGCAAGGCTTGACCTTTCGGGCGTCCGAAACGGCTATTTTGATATCAAGGTTGTGGACAGGCAGTATCTGGCGCACAACGTCCGCCTTTTTATGAGCGGCGGAAAAGCGCAGTTCCCCGCGGTTTCGGACATCGCCGAAAATAATTCCTCTACTGCCGAAAACCCCGTAAAGCTTAACTATGCGCAGACCGTGAGATATATCACCAAAAACGGCTCGGAAAAGGGCGTAAAGGAAATCCTTGACGAGGTGAAAAGGCTTTCCGATGAGATTTGCGCGGGGATAACAAACGATTATGACAAGCTTCGGGCAATTTCCGACTGGGTAGCCGACAACATCTACTACGACCATGAAGCGCACGATTCGGGCAACATGGATGAATGCGTGACGCTTGAATATATGCTGGACAAGCATGCAAGCGTCTGCGGAGGTTATGCGACCTTCACCTCCGCGCTCTGCGAGGCGCAGGGTATTTACTGCGTGAACATCGAAGGCGAAGCGATAAACACCGATCATTGCTTTGCGGAGCTGAAACGCGGCAGCCGCCATGAGTGGAATTACGCGGTAATCGACGGGCGCGGGATATGGGTGGATTCCGGCTGGGACTCCTACAACAACCTCTACACCGGCGGGAGATATTCCTACGGCGGGATCGGCGGGTTTTACTTCGACATCGGAAACAGCGTTTTCGCGCTGGATCACAAGGTAAACACCGCCGCTTTAAGAAATTATTTTGAATAAGGAGAGCCTTATGATAAAAGCCGACTGTCATACGCATTCGTCGTTTTCAAGCGACAGCGAAGAGCCTTTGTCCGAGATGATAAACGCGGCTCGCGAAAAGGGGCTTTCCGCGCTCTGTCTTACCGAGCATATGGATTTCGATTATCCGACGGGGGAATTTTTGCTTGATACAAAAGTCTACCGCGAAAAGCTGTTTTCCCTGCGCGAAAATAATCCCGATATAGAGCTTCTTTTCGGCGTGGAGCTGGGACTTATGGGCTGTCTTGCTCCAAAACTGTACGAATATGTCAGGGCGTGGGATTTCGATTTCATAATCGGCTCGTCGCATATGGTGGACGGAGTCGACCCTTACTATCCCGAATATTTCGCACAGCACGGCGGCAAAAACGGCATTCTCCGCTATTTTGAGAGCATCCTCGAAAACGTCCGCGCGTTCGACGATTTCGATGTTTACGGGCATCTTGATTATGTTGTGAGATACTCCCCCGAAAAGGGCTATAACCCCGTCGATTTTCGGGAGATAATTGACGAGATTTTAAAGCTTCTTATCTCAAAGGGCAAGGGCATTGAGATAAACACCGCGGGGTTAAAAAGCGGTTTGGAATACGTTCACCCGCACGAGTTTATTTTAAAGCGTTACAGGGAGCTTGGCGGGGAGATTGTCACCGTAGGCTCGGACGCTCACGACAAATCGAGAGTTGCAGACAACTTCAAAGAGGCAGAAGCCGCTCTGAAGGCGGCGGGTTTTGACCGTTATGCCGTCTTTCGTCAAAGAAAAGCCCGGTTTTTCGAGCTTTAATTTCGTTCGTCAAAAATTAAACGATTTTTTACATAGATTTTCATAGTTAATTTTGTATATTATGCCTAAAAATTGCAATTACTACTTGAAAAAATTATAGAAATGTGATAATATTAGTGTAGAGAATTTATTTTCTCAATACCTACTTAACGGAGGGTTGCATATGAAGGTTACCATAACCGCAAAGAAACTCAATATTTCCCAGTCCTTCAATGACTACGCGGAGAAAAAGCTCAGCGCGAAGCTGGACAGGTTCTTTCCCGACGAGGCTGACGCAAAAATCACGCTGGAAGAACGCCGCGATATGATATTGTTGGAGCTTACGGTAAAATACAACGGTATGATCTACCGCGCAGAGCAGTCCGCAAAGGATAAAAACGACGCTCTGGACGTGACGGTGGACAGAATTATCCGCCAGATAAGAAAGCAGAAGACAAAGGTTGAAAAGAGCCTGCGCGCGGGTGCGTTTACGGGGCTTGCTCCCGAGCCCGAGGAGGAGGATTACGAGGTAATCCGCTATAAGACGTTCGCGCTGCGCCCGATGACGGTGGACGAGGCTATTCTTCAGATGAATTTGCTCGATCACAAGTTCTTTATGTTCCGAAACGCCGAAACGAACACCATAAACGTCGTTTACAAGCGCGACGAGGGAAACTATTCGGTTCTGGTTCCCGAGGACTAAAAACTAAAAGGCGTCGGCTCTGTGCCGGCGTCTTGTGTTTTATAAGAGTTTTATAAGAAGTGACCGGAGGTGACGCTGTGGCTGCAAACGAACAGAATATTCTGGGACGCCTGCTTTTGATTTCAAAGGCGGTATATTCCGCTATGTGGAAAAGCTGCCCGCCCGAAAGCATCGCGGCGACGCTTGATTTGCTGTCGGCGGCGTTGTCGCATATCGAAAACGGGGATATTCCGAAAAGCCTGCTTAGAAGGCTGAAGCGCGGGATAAAGTCCCAAAACCGGAATTTCTTTTTGGAGGTAAAGCAGTATTTCACGCTGTTTTACCCTGCCCTGGAGTTCGATTTGGAAAAGGCGCGGCGGCACATTCCCGCGATTATTTTCGGCAACGACAAAATTTGCGAGAAAATCGTCAAGGGCGAACCCGACAAGGCAAAATCGATGTCCTCCGCTATGGCGAGTTATCCGGGGTATCTTTTCGGCGAGTTTGAGGAGCTGTCGGACGAGCAGTTTTACGACCTCGTTTTCGGCTATTATCCGAAGCTCTATGAGGAGGAGTTTATGGACGAAATGCGGGGGCTGTTTGACGGGCAAAAATGATAAAAACCGCGGTGAGTGCCGCGGTTTTTCGTTTAATATCAGTCTTCGAGAAGATAGACCTCGTTCGGGGAAATTGAAAGCCCGGGCGTTAAGATAAGCCAGTCGGTAACGTCCTCAACGCCGTAAACGCCCTCGTCGCCCGCGTGCATTGCCGATACGTCATACGTATCCTGCGTGAGCTTTGCGCGGAATTTTTCGCCCTCGAACCCCACAAGCTCGAACCATGCGTGCTCGCGGGAGTCTTCGTCCTCGCCGTGGTCGGTCACAAGACCTATTTTAATAAGCACCTTGTATTCGGGGTTTTCAAAGGCTTTTTTCACATAATCAAACCGCTCCATAGCAAGCGCCTTCATGCGGTTGGTCTCTGCGGTGCTGAAAAAGTATACGGGATTATTTCCCCACAAATCATTAAGCTCGGAAACCTTTATCAGCTTGCCTTTATCATTTTCATTCGGAGAAGCGATGAAAATAGGCGAGGTGCGGGAATTGTGACCGTTTTCTCTGTCCTTTGCGCCGCCAAGCTCAAGCTTCTTGTACTCGCCCAGTGCCTCCGTCCACGGGCGGCACACCGCCAGAACGGGTACCTGTCCGCCAAGCAAGCCGATAAACGCCAACTGCGTTTTATAGTCAAAGCTGCCGACGTTGTCGATAAGATACGCCGCATACGCCGAAATAAGGTGGTAGTGGTTCTGATAATTCTCCCTGTCCGAGCCCAAAATTTCAAGCTCCGTAAGTCCGCACCTGCAAAGCCCGTGAGTATGTAACCACACCTCATTCGACTTTTCGGCAGGAATGACCTGCACGGTAAACAAATTGCTCGGAGCGGGCTCTACGTTGGACTTCGCCGCAAGCATAACCCACTTCGGCGGGAAAATTTTCTCCTGGCTTTCGTCCAGATATCCGAGGAAATCGGGCAAAGCCGCCGCGGCAATTTTAAGCTGCAAATGAAAATCCTTTTTCGGCTCGTTTGTGAATTTCATTATAATGCTCATGGCGAACTTCGTTTTTCTAAGCCGCTCGGTCTCCTCGGGAGAGAACCCTCTGAGCGTATTAAACATAAAATCGGCTATTTCATACGGGTGCGGACCAAACCGAACATCGTACTCCTTTTCCTTATATTTCAAGCGTATCTCGAGAACGCCCTCGCTCTGCTTGAAGCCCGATTCTATAACCTCAACGCCGTCTATGGTCTTCACTCTGTCAACCATGTCGTTGGGGTTTCCGAAATTCTTATTGTCGTCGGTAAGCGCGAGAAGATATGAATCTTCCTCCCAGTATCCGAGCGGCTGTTCCTCAAGTTTTTTCTTTTTTAGACCAAACATATAGCACTCCTTAATAATATAGTTGTAAGATGTAAGAGGTAAGAAGTTAGATTTAAAGGAACGCCCGCCTGCGGCTGTCGATTTTGATTGCTTCGCAAGAGATTATTACGGACGAAAGACTTTGCCGTGTGAAGTCTTGCCGTAGGCATTAAAATCGTTCGCGCCAGCGAACGTACCTTATAATCTAACCTCTTACCTCTAACCTCTAACTTCTTTAAAACCACACCAATGACTTGCGCTTGTAGTCCGTAACATCGCTCCCAAGCTTCCTGTACATCTCCGCTACCGCGTCGTGGGTTTTGAGCTTGCAGAGCTTTTTAAGCTCCGCGTCCGTCATACCCACAAGCTCTATAAATTCAACCCTGCCGTTCGGAGTGTCGATAGCGTTCACGGAGGGGTCGTTTATGCAGATAAAACCCGTTATTTTGGACTTCTGCTTTGAGTCGATACCGGTTTTCTGACCCGTGTATATGTACTCGTTGTTTCGGAAAATATCGCCGTTGTTGAACGTGATACGCGCTATCGCCTGCATTATGCCGCAAATACAACGGATTTCGTTTTCCTCGTTTTCGTAGTTGTCCTTTTTCAGCTTGAACGTCAGCTCGTACCCGTAACCGCTTACGGCAGGGTCGTCCGTTTCCTTTTCGTAAAGCTCCGACAGCCCGTAGCTTACGAAATGCCAGAAATCTCCCCCGTCGTAGACGCTTATTCCGTCAAGCGGGTCGTTTCCGCCCATAGCCCAACTTACAAGCGTGCCGTAATGCCGAGGGTCTGTCTGACCGGGGTAAATTCTTAAAAATTCCGCTGTAATGGCGTCCCAGCCCGCGCAGCTTGCTTCCGTTTCCGACATAAAATCCTCCTTTGTTTTATGCAATTTCCCACAACCCAAAAATGCGTTGTAAAATTATTATAACATATTTTTTTCAGATTGTCAACAACATTTTGAACAAAAATCGCCGCCCGAAAAAGCTTAAATTGCCCTTCAGCTATCATTTACTCATTAGCATAAAATTGTTTGAAATCTGAAAAAATAATGCCTAACGATGTCAAACATCAACACCCAACACAATTATAGCGCATTTTCCGCTAAAAGTCAATAGGTTTTTTAAAATATTGTATAATGAAGCAAGGGGAAATGACCTAATGGCTAAACAGTACAGGAGAATACGGGATCTCCGCGAGGACAGCGACCTTAAACAGCGCGAGCTTGCCGAGATACTCAATTGCAGTCAGCGTGTTTACAGCAACTACGAACGCGGCGACCTCGATATTCCTACCGAGGTCCTTATTAAGCTTGCCCTTTACTACAAAGTGAGCGTTGACTACATTCTGGAGCTTACCGATAATAAAAACAGAGGTTAGAGATTTAGAGGTTAGAAGTTAGAGGTAAGAGGTAAGATTATAAAGTACGTCGGCGTTCGCCGACGATTTCAATTGCTGCGCAAGAGATTATTACGGACGAGGGATAGCCGTGTGAAGTCTTGCCGCAGGCATCAAAATCGCCCGCCATACGGCGGGCGTTCTTTGTATTCTAACCTCTAACCTCTAACAAGCATTATCCGCCAAAGGCGGATAATGCGGCTAACCTCTAATTGTACATCGTTGAACGGTTCTTTTGCTGCTGCTTGAATTTAAGGCGGAGGTGGTCTGCGATAAGCGCGATAAACTCCGAATTCGTGGGCTTGCCTTTGGAGGTATGTACAGTGTAGCTGAAAATGTTGGTTAAAACGTCAATGTCGCCCCTGTCCCACGCTATTTCGATAGCGTGACGAATTGCCCTTTCCACGCGCGAGGAGGTCGTCTGATACTGCTTTGCGACTGTCGGATAAAGAAGCTTTGTAATGCTGTTTATCATCTCGTCGTTGTTGACGGAAAGCATTATCGCCGTTCTGAGATAATGATAACCCTTGATATGCGCGGGAATTCCCACCTGATGAATTATCTCGGTCACGGCGCACTCAAGGTCGGTATCGTCGGTTTTGGGCTCCTCCTTTGCAACTCCGCACATCTGATTTATCTTGTTTACCAGAAACTGCGGATCAACAGGCTTCAGCGCGAACGCCGCTCCCAGAGACGCCGCTTCGCGCTCCAGCACGGGGTCGGCGGTGTTTGACACGATAATTACGTTCGGAACATATTTCTTTTCCACCTTCAGCTTGCGGATAACCTCAATAGCGTCGCAAAACGGCATTTTCGCTTCGAGAACCGCCGCGTCGGGGCTTTCCGATTTTATCGAGTTCAGCACGGAATTTCCGTCGCAACGCCGCGTCAGCGCGTACATTCCAGCATTTTTCAGCGCGCCCGCCCATGCCATGCCGCAGTCCGCGGTGTCGTTTCCGATAAGTACCTTAATCTGATTTGTCATTTTTAAATCCTCCGTTTTCTCCGAATTCGTCAAGTTTTTAAAGCTTGTCTTTCGGTGTGATTTTATTTTACCATATTCTGGCAGAAATTTCAATAGGTTTTTGGAAAAAATCGGAAAAATTTTCCAAATACTGTTTTTTGCGTTAGCAATCGGGAATTTTCAGCTTTTTGAAAACCAAAAACCCGATTTCCCTTGTCGAAAATTATCAAAACAAAAAAGCCGAGGCTGAAAAACCTCGGCAGAGCTGTTTAATTTGTGCAATTTACAGCTTTTTTGAAAGCTTTTGAATTCTCTCCTCCAGCAGAACCACGGCGTGCGCGCCAATGCCCTCGCCCGCAAGCCCCAGACCCTCCTCGGTGGTAGCCTTGACGGAAACGCGGTCTATGCCGCACCCGAAGATCCCGGCAAGATTTCGCCGCATGCTCTCTATATAGCCGCGGAGCTTCGGGGCTTCCGCTATTATCGTAATATCGCAGTTGCAAAGTACATACCCGTGCTCCTTCATAAGAGCGATAACCGAGCCTAAAAGCCGCATGCTGTCTGCGTCCTTATACCGCTCGTCGGTGTCGGGGAAAAGCTGTCCTATATCGCCCAGAGCCATTGCCCCAAGCAGCGCGTCCATAAGCGCGTGAACGGCAACATCCGCGTCGGAATGCCCCAGCAGCCCCCGCTCGTGCGGGATTTCCTCCCCGCACAGCACCAGCCGCCTGCCCTCCGCGAATTTATGAACGTCGTAGCCGTGTCCTATTCTCATATCATCTTCACCGTTCTCTTGTTCATATGTATAGCCGCCGCCGCAACCAGATCGTCGGGACGCGTTATTTTAAGATTGCTCCCGGAAATCTCGGTTATTCGGACATATTCTCCGCATTGCTCCAGAATGCTGCTGTCATCGGTAACATTCTCGGCGGATTTTCCGAGCTTTTCCACACAAGCCAAAAACAGCTTTTTCCTGAAAACCTGCGGCGTCTGCGCAGCGTATAATTTCGCACGGGGCACGGTTTCCTCCACAAAGCCGTTTGAACCCACGGATTTTATCGTATCCGTCACGGGAGCCGCCGCAATTGCCGCGTTATATTTCTCGGCGTCCGCAAAAACGCGCTCGATATCCTCCGTTCCGATAAGTGGGCGCGCTCCGTCGTGAATAGCTATAAAATCCGCCTTCGGAGATACCCTTTCCAGAGCGTTCATTACCGAACGGAAACGGGTTTCCCCGCCCGCCACAACCGCCGACAGCTTTTCCACGCCGAAATTCTGTGCGAATTTCTCATATCGTGAAACGTCCTCCTCGGGGGCGGCGATGATTATCTCTCCCACCTTCTCCGAACGCTCAAATTTCAGCGCGCTCATCACAAACACGGGAGTATCAGCTATTTTTTCAAGCTGTTTGTTTACGCCGTCCATACGAGTTGAAGAACCCGCCGCCAGTATAATTGCCGATACCATAAGATCACCTTACTCAATTACTCTTGAAATTGCCGTGAAGCTTAAAGAAATTCAACTCGTCGCGGTAATTTTGCAGCAGCTTGCGGATTTTGGTCTCGTGAATGCTCCCGTTGAACTCTATGTAGAACATATAATCGTCGGGGAACTTCTTTTTGACCTCGCAAGGCAGGGGCTTTGACTGAATTTTCGACATCGAAAGCCCGTTTACCGCGAATTTTGTAAGCAGCCTGTAAAGCGCGCCCGAAATATTCGGAATGGAAAGCGATACCGCCACCGTGTCCGCGTCGTCGTAGACCTCTATATCTTTGGATATGCAGACAAAGCGCGTGGAATTGTCGGGGTCGGTTGCGACGGCCTTCCGCGCGATTTCCAGCCCGTGCATTTTCGCACATTCCTCAGAGCAGATGCACCCGAGCTCCCCGCTCGGATTTTCCGCAACCATTTTCGCCGCGGCAGCGTTGTTGTGATACGGAATAACGGTAAGCTGCGGATGCGACGCGAAAAATTCTCCGCACTGCCGCAAAGCCTGCTCGTGCCCGAAAACTATCTTAATATCCTCCGCCCGGACGCCCTTTTTCGCCGCAAGAACATGCGCGCATTCCACCGTCGTTGTGTTGCAGATGTAGACGTTATGACGCTCCAAAAGCTCCATATTCGCGGTAACCTCGCCCGCCGTGCTGTTTTCAACGGGTACAACGCCATAATCCACATCGCCGTTTTCCACCGCCTCAAAAACCTCGTGAAACGCCGCGTAATAGCTTATGCTCCCGCTTTTAAAAAGCTGCTTTGCGGCGGTGTGGCTGTACGCGCCCTCTATCCCCTGCACCGCAACCGCGGGACGCTCTTTAGCCTTATTCGCGTAGGGAATTTCAATATCGGGGGTAATGGCGTTAATCTGCGACACCTTTCCGATATCCATTATATTCATAAAAAGGAAAGCCGCGCTTTTTTTAAGCTCGTCGGGCGTATTCGCCTTGACGTTTTGTATAATAGCCTTCTCACGGTCGCTTTGAAACACCACCATGTGGTTTTCAGCCTTATACTTTGCAACCTCCGTCGTAAGACCCATGCGCTCGATAAAAAGATCCAGTATCTGCGTGTCAAGAGCGTCTATTTTTTTGCGAATTTCACCAAGATCCATTTTATTCCTCCGCCTGTGAATTATCTTCCGTATCCTCCGAATTCTCCGACGAGCTGCTCTCGTCCGGTTCGGGGATATAATGCTGAGCAATATAAACCGTTATCGTCTCGCCGTGTTCAACATCGACGGGGTCGCCCGGCTCCTTGCTGCACCGAACCACATACCCCTCCATAAACTCGTTGTTCTTTTCGGGCTGAACGGAATATTTGATGTTAAGCTTAGTAAGCTCCGCAATATAATCCTCTTCATTCAGCATAAGATACTCCGGCAGCGGCACAACACTGCTTCCCTTGCTTACCTTAACCTTTATCTCCGTGCCTTTGTCGACTTCCGTATCGGGAGCTATAGACTGCTCGAAAATCAGCCCCGCCGCGTAATTGTTGTTGTATTCATACGTCGGAACAAGCGTCAGTCTGTCCTGAGCCATGGAAACAGCGTTTTCATAGCGGTAATTATCCGTAAAATCGGGAACTATAACCTTATCTACAACAGGCTGCGGCTCGGAGCTGCTTTCTTCGGAGCTTTCGGTGCTGCTCTGAACCGAGTTGTCCGAAGAGCTTTGCGGCGTGGAAACGCTTGACGAAGAGCTGCTGTCCGAAGCGTCGGGATTTTCACCCGGCGTGCAAGCCCCCGACAGCGTCAGCGCGAACGCCAGCGCGAAAACTATCAGCACCGCTCCCGCGCACGCCAAAACCGCCAGAAACTTCACGCGCTCCTGCTTTTGCTTGCGCATACGCCGAGCCTCCTTTTCGGAGACTACAATTCCGCCTCTGCCGTGCTCCGCGCCCCCGACGGAATAATGCGGCGGCGCAAAAAGCTTATCCACAAGCTCGGTTATCGTGCGAATTCTGGTCTCGGTGGAAAGCTTCATACCCGACATAATCGCTCTCGACACATTTGCGGGAACATTTCTGTTTACAAGCATGGGCTCGGGCATAGTGCCGCCCTTTCGCGCGATAGCCTCGGCGGGAGCCGCCCCCGTAAGCACCTTATACAGCACTGCGGAAATCCCGTAAACGTCCGTCCAGGTGCCGTTTATATCGTTTGTATACTGCTCGGGCGCGGCATAGCCGCTGTATATCTCGCAGGCAATCTCGGTGTTTGTCGTGCGGGCGGCGGAAATTGCAAAGCCCGACAGCTTAAGCTCCATTTTATCCGTAACAAAGATAGTCTGCGGCGAAATCCCGCGGTGAATTATCCCCGCGGCGTGGATAAGCGAAATAGTCGTGAGAATGGGCGGGAAAAGCTCTTTGACCTGCTCCCACATAAGCCCGCCCGAAGCGTTTGCAAGATATGTCTTAAGCGAAATGCCGCTTATAAACTCCATTACCGCGTAGCAGGTGTTGTTTGCGTAGAAAACGTCCAGCACGCCCTGAATATGCGCCATTCCGCGCAGTTTCATAAGCGAGTGGTTGAGGTCGGCGAACTCGGACATATAGGTTTTGTAAAGAGGGGCGTTGTTGGCGTTCACCATAACCGCGCTTTCGCCTTTTTTGCGGGTGCAGAGCGTGTCGGGCATAAATTCCTTTATAGTGACCTTTGAAGAAGTCCCCGTGTCATAGCCGATATACACCGCGCCCTCGCCGTTATACGAAAGCAGACGTCCTACGATATAACGCTCCTGAAGTACAGTTTTGGGCGCAAGATAAGTGGGGATACTGGGGTCGGAGTCGCTGTACCCGCACAGCTTGCACGGACCCTCATAATCCTTTTCGTTCATACAGCCCATACAAAGAGAAAATTCATTGACCATTTAAATCATTCACCGTCCGAAAAAATAATCCATACTTTAATTACTATACACCAAAATTCCGAAAATGTCAACAATTATGACAACATTGTAACTTTTTAAAATCGAAAACTATTGGTTTTACGGGAATTTTCTTCCGTTCTGACATTTAAAGGCGGCTTTTGTTGATTATTTTTGTGCAATTTGACGAAGCCGTTTATTAAACCAATTTTGCTCAATGTGAGAAATAATTCAAATTGCCCTTGCAAAATTTGTTAAAGTGTGGTAGAATAGTTTTAGAGGGTTTTCCTCGGTACAGCTTGAAAGGAGTTTTTTGAGATGAGTTTTCTGGATAATGTTATCAGCACAGGCAAAAACGTGGTTTCCGCTGCGGGAAAAGTGACAGATGAGGCGGTTCGTATCTCCAAACTGAAGATTAAAGAAACGCAGATAAACAGCGACATCAAGAACAGGTACGAGAAGCTGGGCGAACTTATCTACCAGATGGCAAAGTCGGGCGATAAGGACAACGAGGCGTTTGACGAGAGCATTGCGGAGCTTGACGAGTGCTATGCAAAGCTTGAGGAGATTGACAAGCAGCTTGACGATCTGAAAAATCAGGTTGCCTGCCCGAAATGCGGCGCAAAGTGCAAAATCGAGGACGGAAACGCTTTCTGCCCGAAATGCGGAGCAAAGCTTCCCGAAAAGCCCGCTGAGGCTGCCGAGGAAACCGGCGGGGAGCAGTAATCCGGTTTAAATTAAAGAGTACGAACGGGAGCGGCAAACTCCCGTTTTGTGCATATTCGGCAATATTTTCTGCTTTATCGGGGCAATATATGTGGCAGTTTCACAAAAATTGCAAGGTTTTAAAGTTTCAGAGCAAAAAATTGTTTCTTTTGGGACAATTTTATGTTATAATAAAATTGCCTTGTGAGATAAGGCTTTATAAATCAGAAAGAACAGGAGAAAAATCAATGAAAATCAAAAAAATACTTGCGGCGGTAATCGCCGCGGCGACGCTTTGTTGCGGCGTAACAGCCTGCAACAACTCGAATTCGGATAATTCGTCCGACTCTTCCTCTTCCGAGAGCTCTTCAAGCACGGCAAACAGCTCCGACGGCGCACAGAGCTCCGATAACACGAGCAGCACCGACAACACTCCCGAAAAGGCAAACGTAAGCGTCGGCGTTATCAAGCAGATGACTCACGTCGCGCTTGACAAGGCTGAGGAGGGCTTTATCAAGGCTCTTGAGGACAAGGGCTACAAAAGCGGCGAAAACCTCACTCTCGATCTCCAGAACGGTCAGGGCGAGACCACTAACCTTACCACTATCGCCGACCAGTTTGTAGGAAACAACGTTGATCTTATCTTCGCTATCGGCACAAAGTCCGCGCAGGCTTGCCTCGGCAAGACCCAGACAATCCCGATTATCGGCACGGCTATCACCGATTTTGCTGACGCAGGTCTTGTTGATTCCAACGATAACCCCGGCACAAACGTTTCCGGTACTACCGATATGAACCCGATTGAGGACCAGGTAGACCTTCTGCTGGAGCTTTTCCCCGATGTCAAGACCATAGGCACTGTTTACACCGGTTCGGAGGACAACTCCGTGCTTCAGGCAAATATCCTTAAGGAATGCGTTGAGGGCAAGGGTCTGACTTACACCGAAAAGACCATTATCAACACCAACGATATTCAGCAGGCAGTTTCTTCTATAATCACCGAGTGCGACGCGCTTTACATCGGCACGGACAACAACATGGCTTCCGCAATGGCTCTTGTAAGCTCGATTTGCAACCCTGCAAAGATCCCCGTTATCTGCGGCGAGAGCGGAATGGTTGAAAGCGGCGGCTTCGGCACGCTTTCCATCGATTACTACCAGCTTGGTTATCAGGCGGGTCTTATGGCTGTAAGGGTTCTCGAGGGCGAGGACATTTCCAAAATGCCTATTGAAAAGTCCACCGAGTTCGCTTACTGCTTCAACAAGGACGCAGTAGAGGCTCTGGGCTACACGCTTCCCGACAAGTACGCGGATTTCATTGTTGAAACTAAGACTGCGGAGTAATTTTAGTTTTTAGTTCATATACGCGGGGCAGGAGCAAGCTTCTGCCCGCGCTTTTAAGAGGGGGGAGGGCGTTCTCTCCTGTTAAAAACGCGGGCAGTTTAATTTTTGAAAGGAATTTTAACGTATGGCAGACATAATTGTGGGAGCAATCGCGCTGGGACTTTTGTGGGGAGTTTTCGCGCTGGGCGTGCATCTTACCTACCGTATTCTCGACATCGCGGATCTGACGGTAGAGGGCACTCTTACGACGGGCGGAGCTATGGCGGCGATAATGCTCGTAAACGGCGTAAATCCGCTGCTTGCGACGTTCGCGGCGATTGGCGGAGGTCTTGTCGGCGGGTTTATTACGGGCGTTCTTCACACAAAGCTGAAAATTCCCGCGCTGCTTGCGGGCATTCTCACAATGACGGCGTGCTATTCCATAAATCTTCGCATAATGGGCAAGGGCAACATTCCTCTGCCGCCCGCGGGAAGCAAGAAGGTAAGCACGATTTTCACGCCGCTTATCGAATTTTTCACAAAGCTTGCCGATAAGCACAGCACCGAAGACTCGGCGTGGTTCTGGAACATTATAAAAAGCTCCAACTTCTCGGCTATGCTTGTGGGTCTTGTGTTTGTGATAGTGGTGTCGATTATAATGTACTGGTTCTTCGGAACGGAATTAGGTTCGGCAATCCGCGCTACGGGAAACAACCAGAAAATGGTTCGTGCGCAGGGTATAAACACCACGGTGATGATAATAATATGCTTGATGCTTTCAAACGCGCTGGTGTCGCTGTCGGGCGCGCTTATCGCGCAGTATCAGGCGTATGCGGACATAAGCATGGGCATAGGAGCTATCGTTATCGGTCTTGCTTCGCTTATCATTGGCGAGGTTATCGTCGGGACAAAGACGTTCAAGCGCAATCTTATCGCTCTGCCCGTCGGCGCGGTAATTTACCGTATAATCATCGCTCTCGTTATGAAGCTGGGTATGGAGGCAAACGACCTCAAGCTCTTCACCGCGATTACGGTTGCTATCTGCCTGTCGCTGCCGCTTATAAAGAATTTCTTCTTAAAGCTGTTCAACAAGCGCAGAACGACCGCTCCTGCGGGAAATAATTCCGACTTTGACGAAGATAAGGAGGTCTGAAAAATGTTAAAGCTTACCAATATCCACAAGACCTTTAATCCAGGAACGATAAACGAAAAAAAGGCTTTAAACGGGCTTGACCTCGTGCTTGAGGAGGGGGATTTCGTCGCGGTCATAGGCGGAAACGGCGCGGGAAAATCCACTATGATGAACGCTGTCGCGGGCGTGTGGCCCGTTGACGAGGGGACTATCGAGATAGACGGAATTGACGTTACTTCAAAGCCCGAACACAAGCGCGCGGCATACCTCGGGCGCGTGTTTCAGGACCCGATGATGGGGACTGCCGCGAATATGAATATCGAGGAAAATCTCGCGCTGGCACTGCGGCGCGGTCAGGCGAGAACCCTTGCATGGGGAATTCGCGAAAAGGAACGCGGACAATACCGCGAGCTGCTGAAAACGCTTGATCTGGGGCTTGAAAACCGCCTTACCACAAAGGTGGGGCTGCTTTCGGGCGGTCAGCGGCAGGCTCTGACGCTGCTTATGGCGACGCTTAAACACCCGAAAATTCTTCTTCTTGACGAGCATACCGCGGCTCTCGACCCGAAAACCGCCGCAAAGGTGCTGGAAATTTCCGAGAAGATTATAAACGAAAACCATCTCACCGCGATGATGGTAACTCACAATATGAAGGACGCTATCGCGCACGGAAACCGCCTTATTATGATGAACGACGGGCAGATAATCCTCGACGTCCGCGGTGAGGAAAAGAAAAATCTCACGGTTGAGGAGCTGCTCCACCGATTTACGAAAATTTCGGGCGGGGAGCTTGCAAACGACAGAATGCTGCTTAACAGATAACAAAATACAAAAAAACGGCAGAGAACCTGCCGTTTATTTTTTATTCTTTTCATGAGCAGCCGCCTCCCGCCGCGAAAATTCGCAGCCGCAGTAGTTCTGCCGATACAAGCCGTATTCGCGGGAAAGCTCGATACTGCGAAGATAGCCGCCTTTTTTCTTGAAATCGCTCGGCAGAAACTTCACCGGATAGATTTCGGAGAGCGTCTCACCGATTTCGTTCAGCTTTTGGGCGTTTTTCAGCGGGCTTATCGACAGCGTTGTGCAAAAATAATCAAACCCGTTTTCGGCGGCGTATTTTGCAGCCCGCTCCAAACGCAGCCGATAACACTTAAAACAGCGTTCCCCGCCCTCGGGAATGTCCTCCAAACCCCTTACAGCCTCGTAAAACTCGCGCGTGCCGCCGTCGTCCGTAACGAGCGAAATCGGGTTCTTCGCGGGAAGCTCGGAAATCAGCCGCCGCTGCTCCTCGGCGCGCTTTAAAAATTCCTCGCGCGGGGAAATATTCGGGTTGTAGTACAGCACCGTTATCTCAAAATACTTTGACAAGTACTCCAGGCAATAGCTCGAACACGGCGCACAACAGCTATGCAGCAGCAGCTTCGGCGTGTCCGAAAGCCCGTTCAGCAGCTTTTCAAGTTCAATTTGGTAATTTTTGTTCATAATCACTATTTTTTGGAAAATTTATCCCGTTCAGCCACCGCAAGCCTGTCGCAGCGTTCGTTCTCTGCGTGACCCGCGTGACCCTTTATCCAGCGAAACTCCACCTCGTGCACCGCCAGCAAGTCCAACAGCCGCCCCCAGAGGTCGGGATTAAGCGCGGGCTTCTTGTCGCTCTTGACCCAGCCGCGCCGTCGCCAGCTCTCCGCCCAGCCCTTTGTAATGCCGTCGCAGACGTACCTGCTGTCCGTGGTGACGGTCACCCTGCAAGGGCGGCGAAGTGCCTCCAGCGCGGAAATGACCCCCATAAGCTCCATTCGGTTGTTAGTCGTGTGAGGCTCTCCCCCGCTAATTTCCTTTTCGTACCCGCCGCAGCGCAGTATCGCGCCCCAGCCGCCTGCTCCGGGATTTCCGCTGCATGCGCCGTCGGTAAAAATTTCCACAAAATCCAAAATCTCACTCCCCAAACTAATTTAATTATAACAGCTTTCCCCGAATTTGTCAAGACAAACACAAAAAAACCGCTCCGATTACTCGGAGCGGTCGCGTTTTGTGAATGAAGTGAAATTACTTTCTCTTCTTTGCAACTACAACGCCTGCGCCTGCAAGAACAGCAGGAACGATCGCAAGAGCGATACCGGTGCCGGGGTTATCCTTGTCGCCGGGCTTAGCACCGGAAGCGTCGCCGGAGTCGCCGGATTCGCCGGATTCGCCGGAGTCGCCGGAATCGCCGGAGATGTCAGAATTGTCGTCGTCAACAGCAACTGCATTAAGCTCAATGCCCTCTACAGCAGAAGCGTAAGCGTCATCCGAAGCAACGAGACTTACAGAGATAGGCTCGCCAACGTCTGCAGTAACGGTGAAGGTAAGGGTTACAAGAGTCTGACCCTCGCTAATGCCTTTAAATGCATTGTACTTGTTCTTGCCAAGAGAGTTGTTTGCCTTGAAAGTACCTACAGGAGTTTCAGCAGATACAAACTCAAGACCTTCCCACTCTACATAGAACTCAATAGCCTGGGTCTCTGCGGTAGTAAAGATGTCAACAACATACTGCTCGCCGCTTACAGCGTTCTCACTGCCTTCAGCAGGCAGGATATCAACGATCGGAGCCTCAGCAGTGTTAGCCTCTGCAAACGCAGCAACTGCGGTCAAAGAAAGAACAGCAGATGCGATGCCCATAGAAATAATCTTCTTCATATTATTTTCCTCCATAATTTTGTTTTTTTAAATAAACCCTTATGCGGAGTGCGGAATGCACCCCGCACGGGATTATTATTGCCTTAAATGCCGCGATTTATTAAGCGAAGGGGTTGAAGTCGTCCACATTCAGATCTGCAAGCTTCTGAGCGTCGTCGATGTTCACACGACCGTCTCTGTTAAAGTCGTAAAGATCGATCATGTCGTTTTTAATAATGTCATCAGCATATTTCTCTGCAAATGCCTGCGCGTCGTCAATGCTGAAACCGCCGTCATCGTTGACATCGTAATCCAAGGTGTCGCCGGTCTCTGCTGCCTCGTAGAGTCTCTTAAGCTCTTTGTAAGCAGTGTAAAGCTCGGTCTCGCCTTTAGTTACGTCAGTCAGCCAGTCGCCGATCTTAAGGCTGCGCAGTCTCTGAAGCTCACGATCCTTATTGAACGGCTTGCAGTCGTCCTCGCAATCGTGAGCGTCCTCACCCTCGCTTGTCGCGGGAGAACCAAGAACGTCCAGAGCCCAGCTGCAATCGTTAAGAGCCTTCAGGTTGGTGTCGCTGAGGTTCATGTCACCGTTCTTCATGGCGTTACGAACGTCACCGATAAGCTTTTCAATCTCGCCGTACTGAGGACCATAAGCCGCAGCCTTATCCTCGAACAGTTTGATGAAATAATTGATGAAAGCATAAGCCTGGTTAGAGTCGCACTCTATGGTAGAATCGTTGTTGTTTTTACCGCCGTCAATGTACCCACTAATTTTAGCGTCATATCCAGACCAAGCAGCATAGCTTGTAAGATCGCCATCAACTTTGTACTTAGCGATGTACTTTCCGGAACCGGTACGGTCGTCAACGTCCTCGCCGTCCTCGTAGTATTCGCCCATATCCTGCGCCCTCTGGATCCACTCGTTTGTCGCCGCGCAAGCGTCAGCAAGTACCTGGGAAACATCTGCAAGAACAACCTTTTCTGCGTTATCCTGGATCAGGTCATACGCGTAGTCAACCTTTTCAATTACTTCCTGCAGAGTGTGGTCTTTGCCTTCGGAATCGCCCTTTGCATCATCGTATGCATCGTCGTAAGCATACTGCAGGTAACGAGCAACCAAAGTCCAAGCCTCTTCAAGGTCATCAGATTCTTTGATGGTAAGGTTTTCATCAAGCTTAGCCAAGAATTTGGTGTCGTGTACGATTTCATCATCAAGCCAATCTTTTACTGTGAAAGTATCCTCGTCCGATTTCAACGCCAAAGTAGCAAAGGTGTTACCTGCGGTCATACCTTTAACAATTCTTAATTTCGCGCCGTTCTTGTTGACCCAGCCAGTCGCATCCGCATTTTTAATGCTTGCCGTAGTGGTTGAGTTTATATCGCTGGCCGAAACAGGAATGTACTGAAGAATGTTCTCGTCAGCACGGACATTTGCAATCTCGTACATTTCCATGCCCACAAATGTTTTATATTTACCGGTCCAATCTCCACGAACCTTATCGAACGCCTGGTCAAGTCTCTGTATGCTGTTGACTTCTGCGCCGTTAGCGTCGCAAACGGTCGGAATGGTTCTATCTTCCTTGTGCAAAGCAACGGTGCCGGTTCTGTTAGCAACGCAGTCATCCATCTTGTTAACGTTGTTGCTGTCAAACCAGTCAGGATCAGTTGCAGCAAGAGCCTTTTCACCACCGTTCAGAGCCTTCGAGTTCATCATGTACCCAACGAGGTCGGACTTGAAGTTCAGAGCAAGTCTGTCGTGGTATTCGTTGTTCAAATCACGAATATCGGACTGCGAACCCCAGTCGGTGTTGTCCTTCTCCCAACTGCTGTACAGGTCGAACGCATCTTTAGCAGCATTCCACGCCTGGTAAATATCAGGGTCACTGGTGTAGTTATAGGTGATTTTAGCTTCGTCAAGACGGTCTTTTTCTACGCAAATGAAACTCTCAAGAGAACCCTCCTTAGATTTTGTTTTATCATAAGCGATGTACTGAGCAACTTTACTACCGTCACCGGTAACGTTTGTAACGTTTCCGGTCTTAAGTGCGCTATTATCGAAAGTACTTACAACCAAATTAACTCCGGTGCTGTTGACAGTTTTTTTCATCCAGGTGTCAACATCTTTACCGTCTGAAGTACCAAAAACAATAGACATAAGTTCGCCGTAAGAAATTGTCATACCCTCAAGGTTCGGAGTAGTAACCTTGGTTTTTTTGCCGTCAACGGTTTTATCAATGCTAGTGTGAGTAGCAGTGTTTTTAGTGCACGTGCCGCGTCTCCAGGTCTCGTACTCGTACTTGTCACGAATGATTCCCTCGTAGTTTCTGAATGCAGATGCAAATTCAGCCTTGGTTACAACAGGCAATTTCGACATATGGCAAGCTTCTTCAAGAGCAGCCAGCTGTTGTGCAATCTGGTACTTGGTCTTGGTTCTGCCCTTCTCACGAACAGCCTTTACGAAATCGCGAGCTTTCTTGTACTCCTTTTCGAATGTAGCATAGTCCCCATCCTTGTAGATCTTATCGCCAAGCTCGGGGTTAAGTATGTTGCCGCCCTTGAACACTTCCTCATACTCTGCAAGAAGAGCCTCGATCGATTCGATGGTAGCATCGAAGAACTTAGATCTTACGCCCTCAACCAGAGAGTACGCAGCCGCATACTGTGCCGGGGTCGACTTGCTG
>CANRIQ010000006.1 GCA_947630655.1 uncultured Clostridia bacterium
GCACAGCTACCAAGGAAGAGTACACCGCAACCGGTCTTACTACCGGCAAGAAGTACAGCTTTACGGTTGAGGCTGTCCGCAATACAGAGGTTGGGAAAACCAAGTCTGCGGCGGTTTCCGTAACTGCTACCAAAGAGGCGCAGCAGGAATGGAGCAGCATTATTTTCGGTACCTCCACCAACACCACGAGCTGTGGCTTTGTAGGCAACGCAAACGACGGGAAAGTTACCGTATTCTCCGAGAACAGCGCGGGCAAGGTTGTTCCCACGTCCAACGACGGTCTTGCGTTCTATTACACCGCAATTCCCGCAAACAAGAACTTCACCTTCCGCGCGAAGGTTCATGTTGACAGCTGGACTTATTCCAACGGTCAGGACGGCTTCGGTCTGCTTGCTATGGACAGCGTTCCCGAAAAAATAAGCACCGAGCCTTTCTGGACGAACCAGTATATGCTTGCTGTTTCCAAGATGGAATATTGGTGGGACAACGAGTTTGACGAGATTGACTACGCCAAAAACGCCGGCAGCACCAAGTATTCCATGAACCTCGGCGTCGGCGTAAACACCAAGCTCGGAATTGACGCGGCGGGTCTTGAGAAAATCAAGGCTGCCGACGCTGCTTATATTACCGAGGTCTGCGGCGTGCAGTATCCGCTTGAATTTACGGCTAAGAATAAGGGCGTTGCAGGCGGAAAAGAAAAGTACAACATTGTCGGCAATATCGCCAAGGAAGACAGCACGCTTATCAACCTCGCGCAGATTACCGATTTTGACTTTGAAATCCAGAAGAACAATACGGGCTATTTCATCACCTATTACGGTGCGGACGGCAAGGTTATCGGGCAGCAGAAATTCTACGATCCCGACGCTCTTGAAGTCCTCGACAAGGATAACGTTTATGTCGGATTTTTCGCGGCAAGAAACGCACGCGCGACGTTCTCCGACATCAAGGTTACCATGATTGACCCTGAAGACGACGCTCCCGCGGAGGAAAAACCCGACGACGTTACGAGAGCAAATCTTAACGTTCATTCCGGCACTCACGTAAACAAGAATTCCTACACTGCGGAATACACCGCTACCGTTGACGGCAAGGTTGACATTTCCGTAAACGGAAAATCGGTTGTAACCCGCAATGTTACGGGCGGCGTGGTTACCGAATCTGCTCTTCCCGTTGTCGAGGGAACCAACAAGGTAGTGTTCAAGTTCACTCCCGCGGACGGTCAGAAGGCAACAACGGTTGAAAAGAACGTTGAATTCGACACCTACCTCGGAGTTCAGACTAATCTTTATGTATCTCCCAAGGGCACAAAATACGGCAACGGCACAAAGGAATACCCGCTTGATATTTACACCGCTGTAGGCATTGCAAGAGCGGGTCAGAAGATAATCCTCATGGAAGGCACCTACAATCTCACCCAGACCGTTAAAATCGAGCGAGGCATGGACGGCGAGGAGAATTCGCTTATCTATATGATAGCTGACCCCGACGCGAAAACACGTCCCGTACTTGATGCGGGCGGAAAGTCTTTCGAGGTTGTAAGAAACGGCGGCGATTACTGGTACTTCCAAGGCTTCGACGTCTGCAACGCGGGCGGCAAAAATCCCGGCTTTGTAGTTGCCGGAAACAACTGCGTTCTTGATGATATCACGGCTTACCACAACACCGATACGGGTATATTCATCAAGGCTTACAGAGACTCCAGCGACCCGAAGGAAAAATGGCCTGTAAACAACCTTATCCTCAACTGCACATCCTACGGCAACGCGGACAGCGGTATGGAGGACGCGGACGGCTTCGCAGCGAAGCTTACCTGCGGCGAGGGCAACGTATTCGACGGGTGCGTAGCGTACAACAACGCCGATGACGGCTGGGACTGCTTCTCACGCGTGTCCAGCGGACCTATAGGCGCGGTTACTATTAAAAACTGCGTAGCCTACAGCAACGGCTATCTTGAGGACGGCACAAACGCAGGCAACGGCAACGGCTTTAAGCTTGGCGGCGAAGGCGTTGTAGTTCCGCATAAGATTTCTAATTCCATTGCGTTCAACAACAAGTCGAACGGCATCACCTGCAACTCCGACCCTGCGATTATAATCGAAAACTGCACCTCTTATAACAACGAGGCTGCGGACGTAACCCTGTACGCTAACGCGGAGGGCGTTGTTACAACGTTCAAATCAACGGGAGTTATCTCGTTCAAGGACGGCAAGATCAAGAGCGGTCTTTCCAATGCTGATTCTTTTGATAAGATCAACCAGACCGAAAGCGATTATAAGAACGCCACAACCTACTACTGGGACGGCTCGAAGTCCGCGAATACCGCGGGCAAGACGGTGACTGCGGATATGTTCAAGTCGCTGACCTTCAAGGGCTCTGTTGCGCGCAACGCGGATAACACCATCAACATGGAGGGCTTCCTTGAGCTTAACGACAAGGCACCCAAGGACGCGGGCGCACGCATGACGGGCACGGCTTCCGAGAAGATTGAGATAACGCCCGACAAGGACGTTCCCAACCCCAGAACGGGCGCGGAAATCGGCTTTACAATCGCAATTATCGCGCTTGCGGGCGCGGCGGTGTTCGTGCTTATTGCAAAGCGCAGAAAGGCGAACGGATAATTTAAATTCCGCATAATTGGCAGTTTACAGTGAACAATTAACAGCGCACAGTAAAAAAAGGAGCGTTCGCGAAAGCGAACGCTCTTTTTGATTGTAACAAAGAGTATATGTTGTCAGACTTTATCCTTGCAGACAATCAAATAAATCCGCGAAGCGGATACATTTGCTGTGCACTATTCACTGTAAACTATAAACTGTCAGCTGTGCACTATTCACTATTCACTGTAAACTGTCTATTTAACTTCGATTTGGCGTGTGTGGGGCTTTTCATTCTCCTTTTTCGGCAGAACGACCTTCAAAACGCCGTTTGAATAGGAAGCATCGATAGCGTCCTCGTTGACGTTGGAAATATCAAAGCTGCGGCGGCAGGACGTGAAATTCCGTTCGCGGCGGATATACTCGCCGGAGGGCTTTTCCCCGCTGCTGCCGCGCTCGGCAAACAGCGTCAGGACGCTGCCGTTTACGTCGATTTTGATGTCGTCCTTTTCAAAACCCGGCATTTCGCACTCCAGCACATAACGGTCGTTTTCGTCGCGGATATCCGTGGAAAAACGCCGTGCGCTGAGGCTGCCGAAAAGGTCCTTGTCGAAGTCGAAAAACGAGCTTAATCTGTCGTTCCGCTCGTAGGGTGTTATCCCGAACATAAAAAATTCCTCCTTTCGGGTTGTGTAGATATTATTGCACAATTTTGGCAGATTATTCAGCGCGGGGTTTTTCAAAATGCTTGACAAATTCCCGCGAATGTGTTATAATGGTAATGTTGAATGCCGCTGTGGCGAAATAGGCAGACGCAAGGGACTTAAAATCCCTCGGTGGCAACACCGTACCGGTTCAAGTCCGGTCAGCGGCACCAGCAGGACAATGTCCTGCACCGTATCCCAGTGAGACGTTGCTCTCACTGGGACGTTGTTTTCTGTACGGCGGAAGTGTGGACAAAGGCTTTGGGTTCAAGGTAATGCGTTGACCAGTTCCCAGTAAGGGTGGCTAAAGTTTCAGCCGCCCTTTTCTATATGGCGGTGGGGGGTTGCAGTATACAGTGTACGCATTATCCGCTTCGCGGATAACGCTGTGAACAGTGTACAGTAGTCGGTTCGTTCGCTGGCGCGAACGGATTTTGATTGTATTAAAGTTTATAGGCAGCATCACCTGTTTGTTACAATCGAAAAACTTTCGCAAAGCAAACGCATATCCTACTGTATACTTTTTTACTGCTTACTGCAAAAATATTCCGCAAAACCCGCAAATCACACTAAACTAACAGCCTTTGCGAACGGATATATTATAAGAGCAATCTGTTTAAAAGCGAGGTAGTATTATGCGAATAAACTCGGGCAGAAGTCCGCAGGAAAGACTTTCCTTACGCAAAGCGCGGAAAGCTGTGCAAAGCGATTTGTGGAGACAATCTCTTAAAAAAGCCTCCAAAACCAAAAAATCCGAATACCGCCGCTACGTAAGCGAAAGCGGGGTCAGGATCGAATTGTCGCCGAAAGCAAAGGATATGCTTCGGGACAATTATATCGACGGGGTTTTGGAAAGCGGCGAGCCTTTGCGCGGCATAAGCTATGACGACTATTTTAAGTATTATATAAACAAGCACGGCTTCAAGAGCGACGATATTGAGCAGGAATACAGGCAGGCTCTCAAGGGCGACAATGCTTCGCTGCGCGAAAAGGAGTGGCGGACCAACCCCGATTATATTATTCCGCCGCGGCTGTATGACAACCCTTTAATTATTGCCGACAGGAATGCTGTTTATGACAAAATCCGCAATGACGAGGAGATTTCGGTTTGTGAGGAGAAGCTTGTCCACGCGTTTACAAATTGGGGTTACGAGGGCGAAAAGGTCTATAACGAGGCTATGCTGTCGCAGCGGACAAAAAGAGCCGAAAAGGACATTGCAAAAACGCTTTCGGACGCGGGAATTGAACTTTCGCCCGACGACGAATTGAAAATCGAAGCCTGGGGCAGCGAAATTAAAGTTTCGGGCATATCAGAGGAGCTTGATAGTGTTATAACCGAGGCGTTGAAAGAATTTGCCGGTACGTTAAGCGGCATTTTCGCCGATAATCTGCATCTGTCGGGTGAGCAATCCGCAGAGCTTATACAGTTACAATTTGCCGAGAGCTATCTTAAAGACAGCGGAGTATCGGTTTTTGATATTTATCTTGACGAAAACGGGGAAATTGCCGGGCTGCCCGAGGATCTGGACAAATTCATAAGGGAGAACGCCGGCAAATCGGATATTATCGACAAGGGCAACGGCGATTTTGTATGGAACAACGAGGTCCGCAATGCGAAAAATATGCGCGATACGTTCCTCTCGGCGATTAAGACCGTAAAAAGCGGGCGGTATGATTATTTCAGGTCAATGGTCGGAGCGTATTCATTTAAAAACAACGTGTTGGCAGCGGATGATAAATAACTTGTCGCTCCGCTCATGTGGGGCGTGGATTGAAATCAGCTCAAGACTCACGACAGAGAGGGGACGTCGCGCGGAGCGTGGATTGAAATAACCGTTCGAGTTTTTTACCCTCAATAGGATTGTGTCGCTCCGTCTCACGCGGAGCGGCTTTTTTCACCGTTTTTTCCCGATTATAACGGCTAAAATCACACAAATAATAATAGCCACGGCAAAGGGTATTGCATATAAAAACGCGACGCTCGGCGGCGCGCTGTTGCCTATGCCGGACTTCATTTTGTTGTAATAAAAAATTACCACAACGCACATCACGACAAAAAGCAGCCCCGCCGCTCCCCAAAAGATATAGCTTACTTTCTTCATAAAATACCTCCTGTTATTTTTTTGAGCTCAGATATATTGCAGCACCTACAACCGTAAGCAGCGTGCAAAGCATAAGTAAAATTCCGCTGCCGTTAAGCTGTATCATGGACGAGGTGCTGATTTGTTCGGTACTTAAGGGCATAACAACCGAAATAACGCCCCATAAAATCATACTCACAACCCCGACAACGCAAATGACAAGTCCTATGATTTGAATTTTAGACTTATTCTGCAAATTTGCCTGCGTATCCTTTAAATCACAGTCAGCTTCCCGCCCGTTTTCAGCGTGGTCGTCTTGTTCTTTGACGAGATAGTCAATTGATACGTTAAAATACTCGCTTAGCAGTATAAGCTTGTCAATCTCGGGTAAAGCCGTTCCCGACTCCCATTTTGAGACAGCCTGCCTTGAAACGCCCAGCTTCTCTGCAAGCTGTTCCTGTGAAAGTCCGCATTTCTTGCGGAGCGCGTATATTTTTTCCGATAACATTTTAACTCTCCTTTATTTCATTTTACTCAAAACCTCGGTTGCATGCAATACATTCGGGCTTGCAATTACGCAACCGAAGGTTGCGTTTTACAGTTTACAGGGCACAGTGAATAGTGAATAGTAGTATGTGCGTTCGCCTCGGCGAACGCTTTTTAGATTGTCTTTAAGTTTATCGTCATCTTTTCCTTTTTGTGACAATCTAAACCCGTTCGCGCAGCGAACGCACCTTTACTATACACTATACACTGTAAACTGTAAACTGTCAACCCCCCTCTTGACAAATCAAAAAATTTGTTGTATAATATATGTTATATAACAGCAATTATTTTATAATAAGGAGGGATTTTATGCCGCCGACAGCGAAAATCACAAAAGAGATGATTATCAACGCTGCTTTCGAGGTTGCCGAAGCCGAGGGCGCGGAAAGCATCAACGCCCGAACCGTCTCAAAAAGGCTGGACTGCTCCACCCAGCCCGTTATGTACCATTTTGCGACAATTGAGGAGCTGAAAAAAGCCGCTTATGAAAAAACAGGCGAATTCCACACCGAATATCTGCTGAATATTTCCAAAACCGAGGGAAATGTTATGCTTGAAATAGGGCTTAACTATATTCGGTTTGCGGTGGAAAAGCCCAATTTATTCCGTTTTCTGTTTCAGTCGGGCTATGCCGCGGAAAACAGCGTGCCCGAAATGATAAGCTCGCAGGAGCTTGTGCCCATTCTTTCGGTTATGCAAAAGGCTATGAAGCTGAACGAAAAGCAGACAAGGGACGTTTTTTTAACGCTTGCAATGTTCGTGCACGGGTATGCAAGTCTTATTGCAAACAATTCGTTTCGGTTTGACGAAGAACTTGCCGCGGCACATCTGAAGCAGGTTTATAAAGGCGCGGTTTTGGCTGTAAGGGAGGAAAAATTATGAAAAAAACAAAACTGAACACGGCGGTAGTTATTCTTGCAGCGGTGATGACTGCTTTATCGTTCACAAATCTGTTCAATTTTAAGATTAACGGCGAACCGCTGAAGCTTGCGGGAATATCCGTTATTGTGGGGATAATAGCCTATTTTACCACCCGCAAAACAAACGATGACAAAAACGAGGGACTGGACATCAAAAAATTCCCCGGCGGGCTGAAAAACAAAACCGTTATCCTGCTTTTTTTGCTGATTATAATAACGAATGTGACGTGCTTTGTAATCGCAAAATTATGGCTTCCCGCGTATGTCGAGCATATACTGGCAAGAGCGGGTGATTTTTTAGACTTCGGCAATGTGCTGAAGCTGATTTTGGAGCTTGTTGTTTTCGCGCTGGGAGAGGAAATCGCATGGCGCGCGTTTTTCCAGAAGCAGACCTCGAAAATAATGCCGTTTGTGCCGTCGCTGATACTCACGTCGGTTTTGTTCGCGCTCGGGCATTTCAGCTTCGGAACGCCGGTTGTCGTGTTTTATGATTTGCTGTTTGTGTTTATAGACTCGTTGATTTACGGCATTATATTCAGGAAAACCGACAACGCGTGGTTGAGCTTTGCGGCGCATTTTCTAGCGAATTTATTGAGTACTGTGCTGTTTTGCAGTATATAGTTTACAGTGAACGCGTTATCCGCGAAGCGGATAACGCTAGCGTTCGCCTCGGCGAACGCTTTTTTTGTCACAAATAGGGCAGGTTGCCGATAAACTTAAATACAATCTAAATAATCCGCAAAGCGGATACATTTTACTGTACACTGTTCACTTTTTACTGTAAACTGCCACCCCGCCACTTGACTAATATTTTTCTATGTGTTATAATATAGTAGGTTGGTATGAGAAAATTCGGCAAATTTTGCACAAATTGCTTTGCCGTGGGAAAATAGTATTTAGGAGGACAACTCGTGAAATATGTTCGAGTAATATGCGCGCTGCTTGCCGCGCTGATGATTATGCCGTTTTGCCTTGTTGCGGGCGCGGACACGGCACAGCCCGAGGTGCTGAGGGTCGGATTTTTCGCATTTTCGGGTTATCACACTATCGACGAAAATGGCAGGCGCGGCGGTTACGGCTATGAATTTCTCCAAAGGCTTGCAATTCACGGCGGCTGGAGTTATGAATATATCGGTTATGACAAATCCTACGCCGACGCGCTTGAAATGCTGAAAAACGGAGAAGTCGACATTGTTACCTCCGTTTCAAAAACCGAAGAGCGCGAAAAGGATTTCCTTTTTTCCGACCGCTCTATAGGCGAAAATTCCACAATTCTCACCGTAAAAGCGGGCAACCGCAATATTGTAAAGGGAGATTTTTCCACCTACAACGGAATTAAAGTCGGTTTGATGACGGGGAACTCCAAAAATGAGAATTTTGAGCGTTTCGCGCGGGAACATTCCTTTAATTTCACACCCGTGTATTATCCCGATCAAGACAAGCTTTGCGCGGCTTTGCAGGCGGGAGAAGTCGACGCGGCTCTGTCGGGGAGTCTGCGGCTTCTGGACAACGAATGGCTTCTGGAGTCGTTTGACTCCAGCCCGTTTTACATCTGCACAAACAAGAACAATCCCGAGCTTATGCGCCGAATAAATGACGCGATAAACGAAATGGACACCCACGACCCGAACTGGCGGGCTTCCCTGCACGAGATATATTATTCCACCGACAGCTCGGGTTCGATTATTCTCAACGCGGGAGAACGCGCGTTTTTGGAGGATCTGGAAAGCTCGGGGAAAACGCTGCAATTGCTTATAAATCCCGACCGCGCGCCGTACTGCTATTTTAAGGACGGACAAGCGGAGGGAATTTTGCCTGCGATTTTTGACGAGGTTGCGAAAAATTTAGGGCTTCAGTACGAATATATCCCCGTAAAGGACAGAAACGAATATTACAAATTGCGCTCGGAAAGCGAGGCGGACGTGGTGTTGGATTTCGCGGGAGATTATTATCTCGCGGAGGAAGAGGGCTATAAAATCACCGTTCCGTATTTTCACACGAATTTTGCGAGGCTGTCTCTGGCGGATTTTACCGGAAACGCCGAAACTCTCGCGGCAATGGAGCGTTCCGACGCTATTGACAACTATATTTCAAGCAGATTTTCCTCCGACGCGGTAACCCGATATAAAACCTCGAAGGAATGCGTGCAGGCTGTCTTAAACGGCAGCGCGGACGCGGTAATTCTCTATTCCTATGCTGCGGAGCGTTATGTTCGGCAGGACGTCCGAAACAGGCTTTCGGCGGTTGTTTTCGGGGAGACGTCGTTCAGCTACGCCGTCGGGGAAAATGTCGCGGGCGGGCGGTATTTGCTGTCAATTCTGGACAAGGGCGCGGACAGCGTGTCCGACGCGCGGCTTGATATGATGATTTCGCGCGAGATTGACGCGGGCTTTGAGGAGCAAAACACCCTTATTGCGTTTTTGTATCAAAACCCGATTTACAGCGTTCTGGCGGTAATCGTTGTTTTGCTGCTGCTGTTTGCGGTGGCAATGCTGATAATCCGCACCAGAAATCAACAGCTTCTTAAGAAAAAAATTGCCGACGCCACGGGAGAGCTTGAAAAAAAGACCGAGGAGCTTACTCACGCGCTTTCGGCGGCGGATTCCGCAAACCGCGCGAAAACCACGTTTTTAAACAGTATGTCGCACGATATACGAACGCCCATGAACGCCATTATCGGGTATACCGCGCTTGCTACGACGCACCTTGACAACAAGGAACGCGCGAGAGACTACCTAGCGAAAATCGCGCAGGCTTCAAATCATCTGCTGTCGCTGATAAACGACGTGCTTGATATGAGCCGAATTGAGTCGGGAAAGGTGACGCTGAACGAGCGTCCCGAAAACCTCGCGGAAATCCTTCAGGGGCTTCGCGATATTATCCAGTCGGATATTCACGCAAAGCGTATGGAGCTTTTTATCGACACGGTGGACGTGACGGACGAGGAGGTTTTCTGCGACAGACTGCGGTTAAATCAGGTGCTGTTAAATCTCACCTCAAACGCGATAAAATACACCCCCGCGGGCGGCACGGTGGCGGTGCGCGTGACGCAAAAGCCCTCGCGGACGGCAGGGCGCGGCGTGTACGAGTTCAGGGTAAGCGACACGGGCATAGGTATGAGCCGCGATTTTGCAAAAACCGTTTTCGATCCGTTCACGAGAGAGCAGACCTCCACCGTAAGCGGAATTCAGGGCACGGGTCTCGGAATGGCGATAACTAAAAATATCGTTGATATAATGGGCGGAAAAATAAGCGTTGAAAGCGAAACCGACAAGGGCTCGACATTCACCGTCGTGCTGGAGCTGCGGTTTTCCGCGTCGCATAAGGAATTTGGTCCGATTGCGGAGCTTAACGGCTTCAGAAGCCTTGTCGTGGATGACGATATGGTATGCTGTCAGAGCGTATCAAAAATGCTGCGGCAGATTGGTATGCGCGCGGAGTGGACAACCTCGGGGCGGGAGGCTATCGCCCGTACAAACGAGGCTGTCGAGATGAGCGATCCGTTCGAGGTGTACATAGTCGACTGGTCAATGCCCGAGCTTTCGGGTATCGAAACCGTCCGCGAGATACGCAAAACCGTGGGCGACGAGTCCCCGATTATACTTATGTCCGCATACGACTGGTCGGATATCGAGCAGGAGGCGCGCGGCGCGGGAGTTACGGGATTTATAAGCAAGCCGCTTTTCGCGTCGGATCTGCACGAAACGCTTGAAAGAAGCTTAGGACGCGTTAAAGAAAAGCCCGCGGAGGAGACTCCCGAATTGCCCGACGATGTATTCTTCAAGGGCAAGAGAATTCTTCTTGCGGAGGACAACGAGCTTAACCGCGAAATTGCCGCGGAGCTGCTTTCCGAGGCGGGATTTCTGGTCGACAGCGCGGAAAACGGTCAGCAGGCGTGCGAAATGTTAAGCTCTGCGGAACACGGCTACTACGATCTGGTGCTTATGGATATTCAGATGCCGATTATGGACGGTTATGCCGCAGCACGGGCAATCCGCTCGATGGGAGATCCTGCGGTGTCCGAAATTCCGATAATCGCCATGACCGCAAACGCCTTCGAGGAGGACCGCGAACGCGCGTTGCAGGCGGGCATGAACGGTCATCTTGCAAAGCCTATTGACATAAACAAGGTGCTTTCCGCGCTGCGGGAGATACTTGCCGAGAATAAATAACGTTTGGACGGTGTTTTAAATGCAAAACGAGAGAAATTCCGTAAAGGGGTATTTTCACAAGCTGCTTGACATGCGAAGCAATATGTTGAGCTATGACGAGCTCCACGATATGATGGAGGAAAACACCATTATCCACGGTGCGAATATGTGGATACTTATGATGGCGATTTTGATTGCGTCAATAGGGCTTAATGTGAATTCCACAGCAGTGATAATCGGCGCGATGCTTATTTCCCCGCTTATGAGCGGAATTCTTACTATGGGATATTCGCTTGCAATACGGGATATTGCAATGCTTAAACACGCCGCGTCGCGGTTCGCAACACAGGTGATAATCAGCCTTTTCACGTCGACGGTGTATTTTTTGCTGTCGCCGCTTCACACAGCGACCTCGGAGATGATCGCCCGCACCAGCCCCACGCTCTGGGACGTGCTTATCGCGCTGTTCGGCGGAATTGCGGGAGGTATCGGCAACACCCGCAAGAAAACCAGCAACGTTATCCCCGGCGTTGCGATAGCGACCGCGCTTATGCCGCCGCTTTGCACGGTGGGTTACGGAATTGCGACGCTTCAGCTCAAATTTATTCTCGGCGCGTCCTATCTGTTTTTGATAAACACGCTGTTTATCGCGCTTTCGGCGTTTTTTGTAACAAAGCTTTTAAGAGTTCCCCCGCACACCGAGCTTGACGCTAAAAAGGAAAAACGCATAAGACGCGCGATAACCTCTGCGGTCGTGATAACGGTGGTTCCGAGCGCGCTTTTCGCGGGATTTACGGTGTACAAATCCGTTCTCGAAAAGAACACGCAGGATTACCTCCAAAGGGAATTTGTTTTTTCGGACGCGCAGCTTGTTCAAAGCAATGTGGATTTTGTGGAAAAGAAAATTTCCGTGTCGCTTGTGGGTATGCAGGTGTCGGACGAGCGGATTTTCGAGCTTGAAAACAAGCTTGACGATTACGATCTTTCGGGATTTTCGCTTCATGTAACGCAAAATAAAACCATCGAGGGCGAAACCGACAGCGACAAGGTAACCATTGCCGTCCAGGAGAACACAATCCGCGATCTTACCTCGCAGCTTGACGCTGAAAAGGAAAAATCGGACGCGCTTCAAAAAAGCCTTGAAAGCGTTGTTGACTGCGAGGGCATTTCCGAAAAAGCCGCGGCTGTTTTCAGCAATATTGAGGACATACGCTGCGGGCTGATGTACGGCAAAAACGGGGATTATATCCTGCTTGCGGGAAGTGTGCAAACGCCGCTTTCCGAAACGGAGGAGCAGGTGCTTAAAAATTTCATTGCCGAGGAAAGCAAAATTTCCGATGTGCGGTTTGAAATCGAGGTTATCGAAAACGAGGAGCAATAAATTAAACCCGACGGTGAACGTCGGGTTTTTTTCGTTCTAAATAAAACGCTTTTTTCATAAAATCATCGTGGGTGATTTTATGAAAAAACAATGGAAAACTTTGATTATCTGCATCGCAATACCGCTTGCGGTGGGCGTTTTGTCCGCGCTTCTCACGCGGGGCGGAATGCAGACGTTCGCAGAGCTTGAAAAACCCGCGCTGTCGCCGCCGGGTTGGCTGTTTCCCGTGGTGTGGACGATTTTGTACGTTTTAATGGGGATTGCCTCGTACCTCGTGGTTACGTCCAAAAAACCGAACGGCGCGGCTCTTATCACTTACGGACTTCAGCTTGTGTTCAATTTTTTCTGGTCGATAATTTTCTTTAATATGCAAGCATATCTGTTCGCGTTTTTCTGGCTGGTGATTTTGTGGTTTTTGATCCTTAAAACAACCGTTAAATTCTTTAAAATCGACGAGACAGCGGGAATTCTGATGATACCCTATCTTCTCTGGGTAACCTTCGCGGGGTATCTTAATCTGTCGATTTACCTGTTAAACCGCTCATAAAAATCCGCGGATATCCACCGCGAGTTTTTCTTCAAGATTTATAAGCCGCTTGGTGATGTCTTTGGTTTTTTCATCGGCGGCTTTGTATTTGTTGAGGTATTTATTCAGCGACTTCACGCCCATATTGCACCCGTCCGTCATAAGGTCGGTTATTGTCTCGTCGGACTCGTTCACGACAAGCTTTACGTTGGTTTTAAGCCACGACATGCTCTTTGCCATGGGGTTCGGCTCCTTGCCGTCGTCGTGGTACTTGTCGAGCAGGGTCTGAATTTCGCTTTTCAGCTTGTTATGCTCGTCCTTGCAGTCGGAAAGATACTTTAAAAGCGTTTTGTCGTTCACATAGTCCAAAACTCCGTCAATCGACGAAACGCCCGTTTTAATTCCCGCGTCGCATTCCCGCAGCAGCTTTATCGTATCCGATTCAATCATAAAAAAACAACTCCTTTATAAGGTTTGTCTTATTATGCCGCGGTTGGAACGAATTATTCCCTGCTGATTTTATCGCTTTTTTTCAACAGCTCGAATGGGAGGCGTTCCCTGTCGATATTTTTGCTGAACCCCGGGAAAACGTAATTAAACACAATATCGCGTTTTTCGGTAACGATTGTCACCCTGTACCCGCGGTCCCTGATTTTCAGGAATTTAGTGGGAGTGTAAATCACCTCTTTCACGTCGCTTATAAGTATTCTCTCCTGCAAAACATCATGCTTATACACGACAAATTCAAGCTCGTTTGCCTTGTAGGTCAGCGGAGTGCCGCCCTTTATAATTCTAAGCAGCAAAATTGCCAAAGCCACCGCCATAATCGGCATAACCACGGTTCCTATAGGGTCGGCTATAACGCTCATAACAAGGCTTTGCAAACCTTCTATGGGGGTAACTAACAGCAATGAAACAACCTCAAATATGTAAAACAGAATATACCCGATAACTGGCGCGGTGATTATCCACAGCAAAATATTCGCCTTTTTGCTCCACGCAACGTTGAACGTGCCGCGGTCGGTGTACTCCCGTACAAGCCGCTCCACGCCGTAGCTGTCGGTGAAGGTCTCCGTGCGGGTTGAAACGGGCGCAGCCTTCGGTTCAAGCGGGACAAGCCTCGGGTCTTCGGCAGGCAGGCTTTGAGCGTTTTCAGAGGTTTCAACGGTTTCACGGCGAAGCTCGGGAATTTCATTCGGCTCGGCAAGCTCTCTCTCCTTTGTCCCGGCAAGCTCCTCCAGCCGCGACATATAATCCTCAACACCGATAGTCGGCGTTCCCACGGATTTTTCATATTCCTTTTGCAGTTCGGCAGCTTTGTCGACGCGTTCGTTTATCTCCTTGCGTTCTACGATAATGTAGAACGGAGTAAATCTCTCGGACGAGTATTTGTCCGACACAATGCCGAATTCCTCGCTTCTCTCGTCTAAAGCGATGGTTACATAATACCCGAAGCTCTGTTTAAAAATAGATCTCGGCTCGAAATGCACCGCGCGCACATCGCGGTAATAAAACGTGTCGGAGGTCTTTTTTCGGGGGTCGCGGAAGGTAATTTTTTCCTCATCGGCGATATATTCGCAGTCATAGCCCTTGAGATACATTCTCATAATCAGAAGCATTATCAGCACGTCCGCCGTAACTCCGACAACTGACCCGAAAGCCGATGTTAAAAGATAAAACAGCATAACGTTTCCGGGTTCGATGCTTGTGGTAATCATAGTCCTTGCAAACGACGCCATCGCCCCGATTATCAGCACCGCCGCTACAATCATCACGCCGAACAGCACCGCCGAAACGGCGGTTTCGCTTTTTCGGGAAGCTTTATAAGTTCCCTTTTGCCGAAATCCGAAACGCGCGGCGTCCTCGGGGTTGAGATAGTTCTTTTCTAACATGTTTTTCTCCTTTGTAAGCAATTGTTGTACAGGTAGGTAATTATGTAAGTCTTTGTATATCATTATAACCCATTTTCAGCCTGCTGTCAATACAAATTGCCCAAAATGGACGCGCAAACAGGCAAAAATTTGTGAGGTTTTGTTCTTGCAATAAATCGACAAAAGTTCTATAATGTATAAGGTTAAAAATCTTTACGGGAGAAGCGATTTTTTATGGAAGCGTATGAATGCTTTAAAGACCTTGCAATAATTCTTGTTTCGGCGAAGCTGATGGGACTTCTTGCCAAAAAGCTGAAGGCTCCGCAGGTCGTCGGACAGATAGTCGCGGGACTGCTTATCGGTCCGTCGCTGCTGGGATTTGTACAGCAGTCGGATTTTATCTCAATGCTCGCCGAAATAGGCGTTGTGATACTGATGTTTTCGGCGGGTCTTGAAACCAACCTCAAGGACTTGCTCAAAACGGGTCCCGTCGCCGTAACCATCGCTTGTACGGGCGTGTTTGTGCCGCTTGTCATGGGCTGGGCGTTGTACGGGCTGTTTTTCGGGTTCGCGCCGTTCGGCTCGGAGGAATTCCTCCGCGGCGTGTTTATCGGAACAATTATGACCGCAACCTCCGTTTCTATTACGGTTCAGGCTCTGCGCGAGCTCGGGCATTTGAAGGGCAAGGTGGGGACGGTTATAGTTTCCTCCGCTATAATTGACGATATTATCGGAATAATCGTTTTGACGTTCGTTATAGGCTTCAAATCCGCCGACGCAAAGCCCGTTGACGTGGTGATAAAGACCGTGCTGTTTCTGGTGTTCAGCGTGGGCGTGGGATTTCTCATTTACCTGCTTTTCAAGTTCCTCGACAAGAAAAGCTTCCACCACCGCAGAATACCCATTTTCGGGCTGGCATTGTGCTTTATAATGGCTTTCTGCGCGGAAAAATTCTTCGGCATAGCCGACATTACGGGAGCGTATGTCGCGGGAATTATCCTCTGCAACCTTCGCGACGCGGAGTACATAGCGGGCAAAATGGACATTTCGGGTTATATGCTGTTCGGACCTGTGTTTTTCGCGTCAATCGGTCTTAAAACCTCCTTCGACGGTTTTTCGATACAGCTTTTGTGGTTCTCGCTGGCGTTTGTAGCAGTGGCGTTGATTTCCAAAGTCATCGGGTGCGGATTGGCTGCTAAAATCTGGAAATTCAATACAAAAGACTCGCTTAAGGTCGGCGTGGGCATGATGACGCGCGGCGAGGTGGCTCTGATTGTGTCGCAAAAGGGGCTTGCCGTGGGAATGGTGTCCCCGGAGTACTTCACCTCGGTTATTTTGCTTATTCTCTGCTCGTCAATTCTCTCGCCTGTGCTGCTGAAGCTGCTTTACCGCGGCGAGGACAAACCCGACCACGCAAAGCCCTCCGAGGCGGATATTGACGAAACCGAAGAGGTTTACGCGGAATATTGATTTAAGCCCCGATTTAGCTGTTATTTTCACCTGCAAAATATCTTTTCCGTTATATTCGCAGAAAACCCCCTTGAAATGTTGAGTAAAATATGATATAATAGTATAAGTATGTTTATTCTTATTTGCAAAGGCAACATAGTCGTAACCTACGAAAATAAGCCACACGATTGCCTTACAGAGATTAGTGTACGATAATATGGTGCATATTGTTGGGAGAAAGCGGCATTGCCGCTGGGAGAAGGCGGCATTGCCGCAGAGGTGAAAATGAAAGCAGATTTGCATTGTCATACGACGATTTCCGATGGTTCGCTGGGGATCTCGGATATAATCAAACAGGCGGACAGAAACGATGTGAGGTGTTTGGCGATTACCGATCACGACAGCCTTGCGTCTATTTCGCGCGCGTCCGTTCTGGGGAAGCGTTATAACGTCACGGTAATTCCCGCGGCGGAGTTTTCCGCGTTCGACGGCGCGAGAGGCAGAAAGGTTCATATTCTGTGCTATAATCCCGCAAAACCCGACAGGCTGGAGGGGTTGTGCCTTCGGACGTCCGAGGGGAGAATGAAGCTCGGGAAAAGCTTTGCTATGCGGGTGCTGGAGCGGTATCCGATAACGCTTGAAAGCATTTTGCGCTATTCGGCGGGCAGCAAGGCTATCTACAAATGCCATATAATGCACGCTCTTATGGATTACGGCTATACCACCGAGCTTTACGGGGACGTGTATAACGAGCTGTTCGACATACACGACGGCGTTTGCGCGAAGGAGGTCCGCGAGGAGGCGGATTTTTACCCCGATGTGCGGTTTGTGACAAACCTTATAAAAGCAAGCGGCGGAATTTCGGTCATGGCGCACCCGAAGGTATTCGACAGCTATGACCTGCTTGAAGAGCTTGCCGCGGAGGGCGCGATCGACGGCGCGGAGGTGTGGCATTCGGGCGCGGACGAGACTGCCCGAAATCGTATTCTTGACATCTCGAAGCATTACGGGCTTATCACGACGGGCGGCTCGGATTTTCACGGGTTCTACAACCATTACGCTATTCAGATCGGCTCTCACCTCACTCCCGAGGAGGAGCTTGCGAAAATTATAAAAACGGCGGTTAAGACGAAGTAATTTGCCGTGTTGGAGGAAATTATGGACGTTAAAGAAGAGGCTCTTAAAAAGCACTACGACTGGAACGGAAAAATAGAGGTTATCTCCCGTGCGCCGATAAACACGCGCGAGGATCTGTCGCTGGCGTATACTCCGGGTGTGGCGCAGCCGTGCCTTGAAATAGCAAAGGATCCCGAGCTGTCCTACAAGCTCACCCGCCGCAGCAATCTGGTAGCGGTTATCACCGACGGCACGGCGGTGCTGGGTCTGGGGGATATCGGCGGTTTGGCGGGTATGCCCGTTATGGAGGGAAAATGCTGCCTTTTCAAGGAATTCGGCGGGGTGGACGCGTTTCCGCTTTGCGTAAAAAGCAAAGACCCCGATGAAATTGTCCGCACAATTGAGCTTATCGCGGACAGTTTCGGCGGTATAAATCTCGAAGATATTTCAGCACCCAGATGCTTTGAAATCGAGGCTAAACTTAAAGAGCGGCTCGACATTCCTGTGTTCCACGACGACCAGCACGGAACGGCAATAGTTGTCGGCGCGGCAGTTATGAACGCCGTAAAGCTCGCGGGGAAAAAGCTTTCGGACATTACAGTCGTTATAAACGGCGCGGGCTCGGCGGGAGTCGCTATCGGAAAGTTTTTGCTGAAGCTGGGCGTGGGCAACCTTGTAATGGTTGACATAAACGGCATTATAAACCGCGATGAAAATTATCAAAACCCCGCTCATGCGGAGCTATCTGAAATTACGAATAAAGAGAACCGCAAAGGAACGCTTGCGGACGCTATGCGCGGCGCGGACGTGTTTGTGGGCGTGTCAAAGCCTAATCTGGTAACTCCCGAAATGGTGAAATCTATGGCTGAAAAGCCGATAATTTTCCCGATGGCGAACCCGAACCCCGAGATAACCTACGAGCTTGCAAAGGAAAGCGGCGCGTTTATCGTAGGCACGGGCAGAAGCGATTATCCGAACCAGATAAATAACGTTCTGGTGTTCCCGGGCGTGTTTAAAGGCGCGCTCTCTGTTCGCGCAAAGGCGATTACCGAGGATATGAAGCTTGCGGCGGCAAAGGCAATTGCGGGGTTAGTGCCCGACGACAAGCTCTCCCCCGAGTACATAATTCCGTCCGCACTGGACAAAAACGTCGCAAACGCGGTAGCAAAAGCCGTTGCGGAGTGCTGGGAGAAAAACAAATCATGAAAATTCCCGAACTTTTCAAAAATCACAAGCCCGTTTTTTCGTTTGAAATTTTCCCGCCCAAAAAGGACGGTTCTCTTGAGACTATTTACAAAACGCTTGACGAGCTGGTGGATTTAAAGCCCGATTTCATAAGCGTGACCTACGGCGCGGGAGGGACTGTGCCGGGCGGCTCTACGCGCGAAATCGTGAGCGTTATCAAGTCGAAATATCACACGGAGTCTATCGCTCACCTTACCTGCGTAAATTCCACGAAAGCGGACGTTGACCGCGTTATCGATGAATTTAAAGAGTCGGGGATAGAAAACGTTCTTGCGCTTCGCGGGGATATAAATCCCGAAATTCCGCCGAAAAAGGATTTTCTGCATGCGTCGGACCTTATCGTTTATATGAAACAGCGCGGGGAGTTCAGCTTTTCGGGGGCGTGTTACCCTGAGGGACATTCGGAAGCCGCTTCTCTGGAAGAGGATATTGAAAACCTCAAACGCAAGGTAGACGCGGGCGCGTCGCATTTGATTTCACAGCTTTTTTTCGACAACGAAACGTTTTACAAATTCCTTGACAGAGCGGTAAAGCACGGGATAAACGTTCCGATAGAGGCGGGAATTATGCCGTGCGTAAACGCAAAGCAGATACAGCGCATGGTGACGATGTGCGGGGCGTCGCTGCCGCCGAAATTCACGCGGCTTATCGCGCGGTTCGGGGATAACCCCGAGGCAATGCGCGACGCGGGGATAGCCTACGCCGCCGACCAGATTATCGATCTTGCCGCAAACGGCGTTGACGGAATTCATTTGTACACCATGAATAACCCCTATATCGCACGCAAAATCAGCGAGAGCGTTTCCGGGATACTTAAATGACGGTTGAATTCAAGACGATAAACCGCGCGGACGCGCTGCGGTATATGGGCTTTCAGGGTGAGCCCGACGGGCATTTTCTGTCGGAGCTTGAGCTTTGCGAGCGGGAGCTTTTATCCGCCGCAAGACCGCAGTTTACGTTTCGGGTGTTCGATTTAGGGCAGGACGGAGAGCTTGCGGGCTGTGATTTTAAGCTTTCCGGGGAGGACATTAAACGGCATTTGCAGGGCTGCGAAAAAGCCGCAGTTATTGCGGCGACGCTCTCGGCGGACGCAGATAAGCATCTTAAAAAAATGAGCCTCTCGGATGGGCTTCGCGGAATGATTTCCGACGCGCTTGCAAGCGCGCTTGCCGAACAGACGGCGGATTTTGCGCGGCTGCGGGTTCTGGAGAGCGAAAAGGGCTTTCACGCGACGTGGGTTTACGCTCCGGGGTACGGGGATTTTCCGCTGCCGACGGTGCAAAAGCTGTTGGAATGCGTGGACGCCGCTCGGAGTATCGGGCTTTCCTGCACGGGGACGTTTATGCTCACCCCCCAAAAGTCGATTGTCGGTATTGCGGGACTGTCCGAAAAGCCTGTTTTGGCAAAGCCGTCCTGTAGTAATTGCAATATGCGCGAAGGCTGTAAATTCAGACGTTCGGGCGGGTGTTGAGTTATCCAAAAATTTGATATTTTGCGGGGAAAATTTTTGTGAAAAATCACCTTTGCAATTCCCCGAAAAATGCGTTATAATAATAAAGGTGTGTAGCCTATGGCGTAAGTCCAACTTTTTGGGACTTGCGCCATTTTTATTTTTAAGGAGGATTTTATGGAACAGAAAAATCAAAATTATCTAGCCGAGGAACGGCTCGGAGGGCTTATGGCGAAATACGCCGTGCCGTGCGTTATATCGCTGCTGGTGGGGGCGTTGTACAACATCGTCGATCAGATTTTTATTGCAAAAGCGGATTATCTCGGCTCTTACGGAAACGCCGCAAACGCGGTGGTTTTCCCGCTTACGGTAATCGCTCTCGCAATAGCGGTTATGATTGGCGACGGGTGCTGTGCGTTTGTAAGCCTGTCGCTTGGGCGCGGGGAACGCGAAAACGCTCTGAAAAGCGTCGGAAATTCAATAGTGCTGGCTTCGGTTTCGGGCGTTTTGCTGGCAATTATCTGCCTTGTTTTCGGACAACAGCTTATCGCGCTCTTCGGAGGCACTGTAAACGAGCAGACATTTGCATACTCGAAGGAATATCTCTTCACAATAGCTCTCGGTATGCCGTTTTATATGTTCGGGCAGGCGATGAACCCCATTATCCGCGCGGACGGCAGCCCGAAATTCGCGATGCTTTCGACACTTATGGGGGCTTTCGTGAATATCGTCCTCGACCCGATTTTTATCTTCGGGCTTCGTATGGGAATGACGGGCGCGGCAATCGCAACTGTTGCGGGACAGGTTCTCACTGCGACGAGCGCGGTTTTTTATCTCGTGAAGGCAAAGATTTTGCGCGTGAAAAAATCCGATTTTGCCCTGTCGCAGAGAATTGTCGGAAAAACGCTGACGCTCGGCATTTGCAGCTTTTTGTCGCAGATTTCGCTTGTCGCGGCAATGGCGGCGATTAACAATATGATCCGCAAATACGGCGCGCTTGATGAAATTTTCGGGCAGGCGCAGTACGCGCAGATACCCATGGCTGTCGTCGGAATAGTGATGAAATTTTTCCAGATTGTGATTTCCATAGTCGTGGGAATGGCGGCAGGCTGTATCCCGATTGTGGGTTATAACATGGGAGTCGGACGACCCGACCGCGTGAAAAAGCTGTTTACAAGGCTGCTGATTATGGAGGCGGCAGTCGGCGCGGCGGCGTTTGTTATCGTCGAATTTATGCCGAATGTGCTGATTTCCGTGTTCGGTTCGGCAAACGAAAGCGTTTATTACACCGAATTTGCAGTAAAGGCGTTCCGCATATACCTTTGCATGATAATCTTCGCGTGCGTAAACAAAGCGGCGTTCATCTTTTTGCAGGCTATGGGAAAAGCGGCGGCTTCCACCCTGCTTTCGATGGTGCGAGAGATCGCTTTCGGAGTGGGATTTGCGCTGTTATTACCGATTTATTTCGGTCTGGACGGAGTGCTGTATTCAATGCCCGTTTCGGATATTCTTACGGCGATAATTTCCGCGGCGGTTATAGCTTCCGCCTATAGGAAGCTCAACAGGGAAACGAATTCCCCGAAAACAGAGGCTTCAAAGGCGAAAGCATAAGCTGTCGAAAAAGGTTACAAAACGGTTACAAAAAGTTACAATTTGGTTACAATTTGGTTACAGTTTTGTAATAATTGTTGACAATCAAAACCGTTTTTGCTAGAATATACTCAAGGGACAGGAAAACGCCAAAATTCACGCTCTTCAAGTCAGAAAACGCCTCTTTTAGTCCCGTACCTCTCCATATCCTAAGCCGCGGCAACTTTACATACACTTTTTCCGTCAAAGACCGTTTTACTCACCAATTATAATAGTTTCCTCTCGCCGCGGCTTAAAAAATTCTCCCCGAAAGCGTTTTGTACTTTCGGGGATTTTTTTATTCAATAAACGGGAGCTCGTCCGTATCGAGATAATCCTCGACATATTGCTTTTTTAGGAGCTTCCGCGGGATAAAATCGTTGAATTTCCCCGAAATTTCACAGTTGTCGGGGATTGAAAATTCGTACTTGTCAGCACCGTTTTTCTTTATGGAATTGAGGGCTTCGGACAGCGTTTCAAGCCCTAAATCCGTTCTCACCTCAATGCAGACGGGAATATACCGTGACAGCCACAAATCTGCGCCGAAGCCCCTCCGCCGCAGCTCGTACAGCAAAACCATTGTTCCGCGCGTGCCGAGAAACGGGAACACCGCATAGGTCGTAGGCGAGGTCGGCACGATAATTCTGTCGCGCTGCTTTTCGACAGCGTTTCCCCAAAGCTCCCGCACATACGAAAGGCGATTTTTCGCCGCCTCGTCCAGAAACACGTATTCTTCGGAGCCTTCCAGCACCTCCAGCATTTTTTTCATAACCCGTATATGAACGTATTCGTTTCCCGTGTCCGTCCACATATTCGCGGAAATGCCCTCTATTTTCTTAACGTAGATAGTCTGCGACTGTTTATCAAGCTCCACAACCTCCCACGCCTGACCCGCAAGGGCAAAACGAGCCTTCGGCGGAAACGGATTTTGAACCGTTCCGACAATTTCCGCATTGCTTCCCGCTTCGCACCGCACGGTGTATTCCACGGGTACGGAAAACACCGCCGAAAAATCATAGCTGTTTACCACGGCTTCGCCCTTTTCGCCCGTCATAAGCTCGCCCTTTTCCTCGCCGCGCTCGATATGACCGTTTTCGAGAAGATGCCGCAAAAGAAGCTTGTAATCCTCCGCGGTGACGTTTCTGAAAACCGAAATTCCCAGCACCTGCCGCGCAAGCTCGGGGACGGTAATCGCCCCCGCGCACGCCATAATCGACATTGTCTGATGATATAACAGGCTGTACGGCAGCTTCGGGAGATACATCGGCTCTACCCATTTTTCGCGGGCGTAGAGCAGAATTTGCGCTATGCACATTATAAAATCCCAGTTGATTTCCTTATAAAATTCCGTCGGCGGCAAGCTTAAATCCCACCGAAACGCAAAACGCATCTCCGAAAGCTCCCCTCGCCTGCCCGTGCGCCCAAGCCGCTGCACCAGCCCCGACACCGTAAGCGGACAGCCCGTCTGGACTATTCTCTCAAGCCGTCCGAGGTCAATTCCGAGCTCCAGCGTTACCGTCGCCCCTACGCACACGGGAAGCTCTCCGGATTTCATGCTGCGCTCCGCAAATTCGCGCAGAGCGGGTGAAATGTTCGCGTGATGAACAAGATAGCACCCGCCCGAGCGTTTTTTCTCGGAAATCTGCCGCAAATGCGCGATATTTTCCTCAACCTCGCCCTTGCTGTTGGAAAAAAGTATACAGCGTTTCCCGAGCGTTGACTCGTACAGATAATCGTAATATTTTTGGAGAAGCGGTTTGCTGTCTGCATTGGGAATTTTTTCCGCCGTCGGGAAAAATCTCACCGCAATCCGCGCTTTTCTGCCCTTTTCGGACACCTTCGGCACTGCCGTCGGAACCTTTGTCCCCATAGCCAGCCACCTTGCGGGCGCGTCAATATCCCCGAGCGTTGCGGATAGACCTATTCTTCTCGGCGCGAAGCCTATTATCCGCTGAATTCGCTCCAAAACGGACAAAAGCTGCAAACCGCGGTCGTTGTCCATAAAATAATGAACCTCGTCTATGATGACGAACCGAAGATCCGAAAACAGCCTCGACACCGCCGAGCTGTTTCTTATAAGCATACTTTCAAGGCTCTCGGGAGTGGTCTGCATAACGCCGCGCGGGCTTTTCAAAAGGCGTTTTTTCGCCGCGGGAGACGCGTCCCCGTGCCATTTTGTAACGGGAATGTCCGCGTCCTCCAAAAGCCCCGTAAGCCGCTCGAACTGGTCGTTTATAAGAGCCTTAAGCGGGGAAATATACAGCACCCCGACGCTTCCCGACGGGTTCTCGTAAAGCTCCGTCAGCACGGGCAAAAACGCCGCTTCCGTCTTGCCGCTTGCCGTGCCCGACGTCAAAAGCAGGTTGTCGCCCGTATCAAAAATCACCCTTGCCGCCGCAACCTGAATTTCGCGAAGCTCCTCCCAGCGGTTTTTGTAGATGTAATCCCTTATAAACGGCGCAAGCCTGTAAAATACGTTATTTTCCGACATTATATATCAAAATCCTCAAATTCAAGCGAATAATCCCCGCCGCCCGTATTGCCCGTATTGTCCGTATTGCCCGAATTATCCGAGCCCTCCGAGCCTTCATTATCATCCGAAGTAACGCCCCCCATAAGCTCCGAAAGCGTTTTTTCGGGGTTCTGATAAGCCATATTCATAAGCTCTATATAATCGCGGATAATTTCCCGCGGAGTGATGTTTTCGCGCGCGCCAACCCTTGTAAGCTCGATTTTTACAAACTCCACGCGGTCGTCAAGGGTAATCCGCGAAGTGTAATCGTAAAGCCCGGAATGTATCTCGGTAAGCTTTTCCGTCAGAACGACAAGCTCCTCGTAGGTAAGAGGATTTAAGCGTATAATCGGAGCTAACATATCATGCGTTTCATCCGTCGCAAAACGCCCGCGCTCGAGGCGGCTTCTGAGTGCCTCGTAGCTGAAAACGCCGCGGCGCGTGTCCTCCATGCACTGGGGAGTGCTGCCCATAATTATCCCCATATAGGAGGTTCTGCCCTGCATAATGTCATTGTACATCATAAGCAGTTTTTCATAGTTATTTTGACGTGTAACGGAGTTTGAGATTTTCATAATATTGACAAGCTCATCGATCATAATAACCAAACCGCTGTAACCCGAGCTTTTCAAAAACGCCGCCATAATTTTCAGGTAATCATACCAGTTTTCATCGGTTATAACCGAGCTGAAGCGCACATTATCCCGCCGCGCGTCAACCTTGCTCTGATACTCCCCGCGCAGCCATTTAAGCGCGCTGTCGCGGCGTGCGTCGTCCATCTGCTGATAGCCGTTGTAAAACTCGCACAAAGCCGTTGCAAAATCAAACCCGTGCGAAAGATTTTTAAGCCCGCCGATCCGCGCATAGATAAGGCGTTCAACCTCAACGTCAAAAAACGTATTCGAGGGGGTCATATTTTTTTCGCGGATAACCTCCTGTTTTACGTCGTCAATCCACTTTTCCAGTATAAGCGGCAACGCCCCGCCGTCGGGCTTTGCTTTCACGGCAAGCGAGCTTAAAAGCTCGCGATAGCACGCCAGCCCCTGCCCTTTTGTGCCGCAAAGCCTGCGTTCGGGCGACAAATCCGCGTCCATAGCCGCAAATCCGCGCTCCATAACGTGCGTCCGCATAATCTGCATAAGAAAGCTCTTTCCGCTTCCGTACTTTCCCACAATAAAGCGGAAAAAAGCCCCGCCCTCCTCGGCTATTGTCACATCGTGCAGCAGCGCGTTTATTTCATCGGTTCTTCCCACAGCGACATAACCCAATCCCACGCGCGGCACAACTCCGCCTTTAAGCGCGTTTATCACAGCCGACGCTATTCTTTTCGGTATATTCATAAAGCAACACCCTCTGATTATCTAAACTTAGCGGCAATAACACGCCTTATTATATTGTACCATATTTTCCCCGGGATTTCAAGTTTTTTTGGGGATCGGGAAAATTTTTTGAAAAAGCCCTTGACAAGGGGGGATTTATGTGGTATAATAATAAAGCATTTTGAATGCGGGTGTAGTTCAATGGTAGAATCCCAGCCTTCCAAGCTGGTCGCGTGGGTTCGATTCCCATCACCCGCTCCACCTAGTCGCCGATCCCCTCGGCGGCTCTATATTTGCGTCATTAGCTCAGCTGGATAGAGCAACCGCCTTCTAAGCGGTAGGTCGAAGGTTCGAATCCTTCATGGCGTACCAGCAGGACAATGTCCTGCACCGTCTCCCAGCGCAGGTAGCTTGTTTTCCAACACTATTTTCTGTACGGCGGTGGGGTGGACGATGGCTTAACGATTAGGTATGTGTTGACCGTTTCCCGGCGCAGGCGGCTTGTTTTCCAACACTATTTTCTGTACGGCAAGGACAATGTCCTTGACCATTTCCCAATATGATGTGGTTCTTTCCGAACGTTAATCTCTGTAAGGCAATCGTGTTGACGAGAGTTAGCGCATTTTTAATCGTTGGCGAAGGCAATTTTTCTAGTCAATAAAGCGAAATATGGTGGGTATGGCTTAGCTGGTTAAAGCGTCGGATTGTGGTCCCGAAGATCGTGGGTTCGATCCCCACTACCCACCCCATACAAAAGGCACGGCGCGAGTGGTCGGCGTTACAAGCCCCCGCCGCCGTGCCTTTATTATTCTGGGATATAGCCAAGTGGTAAGGCAAGGGACTTTGACTCCCTCATTCCGTTGGTTCGAATCCAACTATCCCAACCAGCAAAAAGCTCTCTATGCTTTGCATAGAGAGCTTTTTGCAGTATACAGTGTACAGTGTACAGTGAACAGTAATATGTGCGTTCGCTGGCGCGAACAGATTTAGATTGTATTGAAGCTTATAGGCAACTTGCCCTATTTGTTACAATCTAAATTATCCGCCGAAGGCGGATACATCCTACTGTACACTGTACACTGTATACTGTTTACTGCCTACCCGCCTTCTTGACAATTTCTTTAGTGTATGATATAATAGTTATGAAATCCGTGCGCATTATTCTAAATTTTCGCAATCGGGGGTTAAATGTGAAAAGTAAACTTATTATTTGCGCTTTGCTGACAGCGTTTATTATCAATATTTTTGCATTCGGAACACAAAGCCGCGCCGCTACTTATGTCGAGACCGTCTACAACGAGCAGAACGGGCTTCCCACGGGCGAAGCGAACACCGTTTTGCAGACGCGGGACGGGTATATCTGGATAGGGAGCTACGGCGGGCTTATCCGCTGCGACGGGAGCAGCTTCCGCAATTACAGCACCGAGGGGCTTATTTCCTCGTCGTCTATACGTTCGCTTTTCGAGGACTCCGCGGGTAGGCTGTGGATTGGCACAAACGACGCGGGCGTTTTTCTGTACGAGAATAAGACGTTTACGCATATCAAAAGCCCGGGCAACTATTCATTTTTGTGCATACGGGATTTTGCCGAGGACGAGAGCGGCAAAATTTACATAGCTTCCACCTCGGGGATAGGCGAGATAAACGGCGGTGAAATCAAGGCTTATGACGCAGAGGGGCTTTTAGGCGAAACCGTGTATTCCATTGCGTGCGACCCTTTAGGGCGCGTGTGGGCGGCTATGAACTCGGGAAAATGCGCGGTGGTGAAGGACGGCACACCCGAGAAGATAATGAACTTGTCGGAGGTGTTTTCGGACGCGGAAATTTACTGCGTTGCGTCTGACCCGGACGGTAAAATTTGGCTCGGCTCGTCTGCGGACAAGATAGCCGTTCTTAAATTCAGCGATAACGGAAGCTTTGAAAAGCAGTTTTTCACCGCGGGAAATGTTGTAACTCACAACCGCATACAAATCTCCGAAGACGGCACTGCGGTAATTTGCGGAGAACACGGCTTTGCGGTTATGGATATGAGCGGGAACGTGATTATGGAAAATTCTCCCGACAAACCCGTTCCCGCAAACGACGCGTTTATCGACTACGAGGGGAATATCTGGCTTGCTTCGTCAAACTTTGGCGCGGTAAAGTACACCGACGGCTGCATTTCCCCGCTTTCGGGGGTGTCGGGCATTGCGGTAAACGCCGTTACAAGGGCTTCGGGCAACTTTTACATAGCGCATGACAACGGGCTTTCGGTGGTGACGGCGAACGGTAGGGAGGTCAAAAACGAGCTTACAGAGATGCTTTCGGGTGTGAGAATTCGTCAGGCGATTACCGACAGTAAAGACCGCGTCTGGCTGTCTACCTACTCCGATCACGGGGTTGTAAGATACGATCCCAAAAGCGGTGAAATTACCGAATTCAACACCGAAAACGGGCTTATAAGCAACCGTGCGCGTGCGGTTCTTGAAATAGGCGAAAATGCGTATGCCGTGGCGACGCAGGAGGGCGTGAACATCATTAAAAACGATGCAGTCGCGGAGAGCTACGGCTCGAAGGACGGGCTTTCCGTTGCGGCGATTTTATGTATGGCATATGACCCCGACGGCACGCTTTATATGGGAAGCGACGGCGGCGGCGTTTTCGCGCTGAAGGACGGGAAAATCACCTCTCACGGGTTCGACGAGGACCTTGAGGAGGGCGTGGTGCTCAGAATGCTGCGCGACGAGGAGTCGGGCGGTTATTTCGTAAGCGCGGGGAGCAACCTGTATTTCCGCGACAGTGAAAGCGGCAGGTTTACAAAGCTTCAGAATTTCAAAAAGGGCGCGGGAAGCATTTTCGATTTTTTCCTGTATAACGGCAAGCTTTGGTTATTGCAAAACAACGGCATAATATGCCTTGACAAAAGCTCCCTGCTTTCGGGAGAATTTACCGAGGGCAAAGAGTACAGCTTTCAGCACGGGCTTTCGGGCTCGCTTAACGCGAACACCTGGAGCTGTCTTCTGGAGGATACGCTTTATATCGCGACCCGAAACGGCGTTTCAAAATTCGGATTTTCGGGGGTAAAGAGAACGCTCCCGAAGGTGGTGATAAACAGCGCGACAGTCGACGGAGAAGTTACCGAACAGCCGTCGTATTTAAGCGTTTCGGGGAACGCGGGGCGCGTTACGGTGGATTTTGCGGCGTTGTCCTATTCGGGGAATTCGGATTTTGTAATTTCGTATATGCTGGAGGGGTTTGATAAAGAACCCGTGGTGCAAAGCGGAATTCAGAGCAACAGCGTAAGTTATACAAATCTCCCCGGCGGAGAATACAAATTTGTGGTAAAGGCGTATTTCCCCGACGACCCGAACGGCGCGGCGGTGTGCGAGCTGTCGGTTAAAAAGGCACTGAAAATATACGAATATCCCGCGTTCTGGATAGCGGCGGCGATTATCCTGCTGGGAGCGGCGGCACTGGTGACATATGTCGTGCTGGCGGCAAGGCTGCGCGCGGTGCGGCGTCGTCAGGAGGAGTACAAAAATATCGTCGAGCAGTCGCTTTCCACGTTTGCGGAGGCAATCGACGCAAAGGATAAGTACACGCAGGGTCATTCGCTGAGAGTTGCGGCGTATTCGAGAGAATTAGCGCGGAGAATGGGGCTTCCCGACGACGAGCAGGAGAGAATTTACTACATCGCTCTGCTTCACGATATAGGGAAAATAGGCATACCCGATTCCATTCTCAACAAGCCCGACAAGCTGACCCCCGAGGAGGATGAAATTATCCGCACACACCCGATTATCGGCGGCAGGATTTTGGAGAATTTCACCGCGATAAAAGGGATAACGGCGGGAGCGAAGTATCATCACGAGCGTCTTGACGGAAAGGGCTACTGCGAGGGACTTTCGGGAGAGCAAATTCCGAGGGAAGCCCGGATAATCGGCGTTGCGGACACATACGACGCTATGAGCAGCACGCGCTGCTACAGAAAGGCTCTGCCGGGCGATGTTATCGAGGAGGAGCTTCGGAAAATCAGCGGAACACAGCTTGACCCGGAGGTCGTGCGGCATATGCTTGATATGATCGAGGAGGGTGTAGCACCCATTGAGGCGGAATCCAAGCTTCATACGATAATTCATAAGGAATAGTTTACGGAGGAGAAGAAAATGGCTGCTGTCAGAAAATTCGACACCAAGGTGCAGTATCTGAACTACAAGGTTTTGCGCGAGGTTGCAAGGCTTGCGTGGGAGGATAAGCTGCTTGAAAACGTGATGGGAATACCGAAGATGATCGTTCCCGGAAAAACGCCGACAATGCGCTGCTGCGTGTACAAGGAGCACGCGATTTTGGCGGAGCGCGTGAAAATCGCCATGGGCGGCGACCGCGAAAACCCGAATGTTATCGAGGTTATAGATATTGCGTGCGACGGCTGCCCTGCGGCGGGATTTGCCGTGACGGAGTCCTGCAGAGGGTGTCTTGCTCACCGCTGCGAGGACGTTTGCAAGCGCGGAG
>CANRIQ010000007.1 GCA_947630655.1 uncultured Clostridia bacterium
CCCCGTTATAACGGCGATGTGGGGTAAACAATTCGAGGCGGAGGGCTGTCTTTCCTGCGTCGGGAAGCGCGGAATTGTAAAGCGTCCCGCGCATGTTCGCCTTAAAGCGCAAAACCGCTTCGGAAAGCCGATTAAGCTTCGCGGGCGGGAGCTTCTTGCAAGGGCGTTCTGCCACGAGATTGACCATTTAAACGGTATTCTTTATGAAGATAAGGTTATAGAGTGGGTTGAAGACGAAAATACAGACGAGGAGGGCAAAGAGTGAGAGTTGTTTTTATGGGAACTCCCGATTTCGCGGTTAAAAGCGCGGAAGCGTTGAAACGCGCGGGACACGAGATCTGCGCGGTGTTTACCCAGCCCGACAAGCCGAAAAACCGCGGGAAAAAGCTTACGGCGTCGCCAGTGAAGGAATTCGCCGAGGCGAACAATATTCCCGTGTATCAGCCGAGGTCGCTGCGGAAGGGCGAGGAGGCGAGGGAGTACCTTCAAACGCTGTCTGAGCTTGCGCCCGATGTTATCGTCGTGGCGGCTTACGGGCAAATTCTCCCGAAGGAAATTCTGGAAATACCGAAATACTGCTGCGTGAATGTTCATGCGTCGCTGCTGCCGAAATACCGCGGAGCCGCTCCAATTCAGCGTTGTATACAATTCGGCGAGACAAAATCGGGCGTTTGCACCATGCGAATGGAGGAGGGACTTGACACAGGCGACGTTATCGAGCGCGCGGAGACGGAAATCCCCCCCGATATGACGGGAACACAGCTCTGGGAGCGGCTTTCGGAGCTTGGCGGGGAGCTTATTGTTTCAACTCTCGAAAAGCTTGAAAACGGCACGGCAACCTTTACAAAGCAGCCCGACGAAGGCGCGACTTATGCGAAAATGATTACAAAAGAGGAGCTTAAGCTCGATTTTTCACAATCTGCGCAGGAGGTGTGCGATTTTATCCGCGCTATGGCGGACAGCCCGTGCGCGTACACAATTCTCCGCGGAAAGCGTCTGAAGGTCTACAGAGCGCGGATTTCGGGTAAAAAATCGGATTTGCCCGCGGGGGCGGTTGCAGATACGGAAAAATTTGCCGTGGTGTGCAAAAACGGAGATTGTATAGATTTATGCGAGGTGCAGCCCGAGGGCGGCAAGAGAATGCCCGCCGAGGCGTTTTTGCGCGGGTGCAGGCTGGAAAAGGGCGAACAGACGGGATAAGGCGAAAGGCGGGTTTATGGCGGACGCAAGAACAACAGCGGTGAAAATGCTGCTTAAAATGGAAAACGACAGCTCGTATTCCAATATTTTACTGAATTCCGCGTTTGACGGGACGGATTTGTCCGAGCGCGACAAGGCGTTTGCCGCCGCGCTGTTTTACGGGGTCTCCGAGCGGAAAATGACGCTTGATTTCATCATCTCGCAGTACAGCAGGCTGCCGCTTGAGAAAATCGAACCGCAGGCTCTGGCGGTGCTTCGAATGGGGATTTATCAGCTTATGTTTATGAATTCCGTCCCCGCGAGCGCAGCCGTAAACGAGAGCGTGAAGCTCTGCAAGAAGCTGAAGCTGTTCAGCGCGGAGGGCTTTGTAAACGCGCTTTTGCGGAATTTTCTCAGAAACGACAAAAGTGTGGACTATTCGGGGCTGGAGCTTCCCGAGCGGCTGTCCGTCGAGTATTCCTGCCCGCGGTGGATTGCCGAAAAATGGATAACAGAATACGGCGAGGAGAACGCTGTCAAAGCGATGAAAGCGTCTCTGGGCGCGCCGCCGCTGTACGCGAGGGTAAATACTACCAAAATTTCTGATGAAGATTTGGTTAAAATGCTGAAAAAAGAGGGCGTTCGGGCGGCGGTGAACCCCAAACTGGCGGGCTGTATAAAACTGGAAAAAACGGGCGACCTCGAACAGCTCGACAGCTTCAGGCAGGGTTTTTTCCACATTCAGGATGTTTCAAGCCAGCTTTGCTGCCTTACGCTCAAGCCTATCGTCAACGAGACGGTTTTGGACATCTGCGCCGCTCCGGGCGGGAAAACGTTCACCATGGCGGAGATTATGGGAAATAATGGAAAAATCATCTCGATGGATATGTACGAACAGCGCGTGGAGCTGATTGAACAGGGCGCGAAACGCTTAGGGCTGCGAATTGTCGAGGCTCTGGAAAACAACGCCGTGCGGTTCAACGAGCAGCTTCCCGAGGCGGACAGAGTGCTTTGCGACGCGCCGTGTTCGGGGCTTGGCGTGATACGCCGCAAGCCCGAAATAAAGTACAAGCAGCCGTCGGATTTTGACGAGCTTCCGCGGCTTCAGAAAGCCATTCTCGACGTGTCGGCAAGGTATGTAAAGGTCGGCGGAACGCTTGTGTATTCGACCTGCACGCTGTCCCGCGCAGAAAACGACGATGTGGCGCGGGATTTCGCGGCGTCTCACCCCGAATTTTCGCCGATTGTCCAACCGCTGTCATATGAGGGCGCGGAAAACAGCCCTACACGGACATTTTTCCCCGAGGAGGACGGCGGAGACGGGTTTTTTACCGCGTCGTTCAGGCGCATAAAATAGGCGATTTTCACTAATTTGAGGTTCAAGGAGCGTTTTGAGGGAATATGGACAATTCGGAGAAAATTGATATTCTGTCCTGCTCTTTAGAGGAGCTGGAGAGCGAAATTCTCTCCATGGGAGAAAAGGCTTTCCGCGCGAAGCAAATTTACGAGTGGCTTCATACCCGCAAGGTGAACAATTTTGCACAGATGTCCAATATTTCTGCACAATTGCGGGACAGATTGAACGAAAAATTTTGTATAAAATCACTAAAAATTAAAAAAAGACTTGTCAGCAAGATAGATAATACTGTAAAATATCTTTATGGGCTGCCCGACGGCGAGAGCATAGAAACCGTTCTTATGGAGTACAAACACGGCAACAGTCTGTGCGTGTCAACACAGGTCGGGTGCAGAATGGGCTGCCGTTTTTGTGCGTCAACCATCGCGGGGTGGGTGAGAAATCTGCTTCCGTCGGAGATGCTGCTGCAAATTTACGAGACCGAGCGCGACAGCGGACGGCATGTCGACAGCGTGGTGCTTATGGGCATCGGCGAGCCGCTGGATAATTTTGACAATGTGATAAAATTCCTCAAAATCCTCAATTCCGACGGCAACGGCATGAGCCTGCGGCATTTGTCGCTTTCAACCTGCGGGCAGGTCGACAAAATCCGCGAGCTTGCAAAGCTGCGGCTTTCCGTGACGCTTTCGGTGTCGCTGCACGCGGCGACAGACGCAAAACGAAGCGAGATTATGCCGATAAACAGGCGTTTTCCGCTTTCGGAACTTATGAGCGCGTGCGACGATTATTTTCGTGAGACGGGCAGGCGGATAAGCTTTGAATATTCGCTTATCGAGGGCGTAAACGACACCGACGAGTCCGCGGACGAGCTTATAGCCTTGCTTCATGGGAAAAATTGCCATATAAATTTAATTCCCGTAAACGAGGTGAAGGAGCGCGGATACAAAAAAAGCCGCTCGGTGGAGCGGTTTCGGGCGAGACTTGAGCGGGCGGGGCTTAACGCTACGGTGAGAAGAACGCTCGGCGCGGATATTTCCGCGGCTTGCGGGCAGCTGCGGCGAGAGTTTAAAGAATAGGGCGGTAAACGCCGATTTTATAGAATATTTAATTAAGAATATTTTAAAAGGTCGTGGTATTTTGAAAATCTTTTCCAAAACCGATATAGGGCTTATAAGGACCGAAAATCAGGATAAGGTCTGGGGGGAAATGCTCTCCGAAAACGCCTGCGCCGCGGTGTTGTGCGACGGCATGGGCGGCGAAAGCGAGGGCGGTCTTGCAAGCGGAATTGCGGTGGATATTATTTCCAAACGAATAAAGGAGAATTTCCACGAAAATATGAGCGGAAATTCCGTGCGGAATATGCTTATAACGGCGGTGTCGGCGGCGAACAGCATGGTCTGGGACACAGCAAGGCAGCGCGTTCACGACGTTATGGGAACGACCTGCGTTGCGGCGATTGTTTTCGGCGGGACGGCTTATATTGTAAATGTGGGAGATTCCCGCGCGTATCATTTGTTCACACAGGGCGAGGATTGGTGCATAAGACAGGTGACTAAGGATCACTCCCATGTTCAGGAGCTGGTAGAAAAAGGAAAAATTACCGAGGAACAGGCGCGCACTCACCCCATGCGCAACAAAATCACTCGCGCTATCGGTGCGGAGCAGTACGTAACTCCCGATTATTTCGAGCTTCCGGTGAACGGCGGAGATATGCTTCTTATGTGCAGCGACGGGCTTTCGGCTTACGGGGACGATATGGATATTCTTACAATCTGCTTTGACTCGAAAAACGAGGAATGCTGCGATCATCTGATAAAGTACGCCAACAGGAACGGCGGTCACGACAATGTTTCGGTGGCGTTTATCGTGAATTGACGCAAATTCGTCGAATTTTGCGAATTTCAGAAAATTTGTTTGTTTGTACAAATTTTTTATACAATGATATTCCGAGTTTGGAGAAAATGTGAAAAATTCGGGAGCTTAGAGGCTTTATAAGGCGAAATTTTACATTTTCGTAAGAAAATTTCGGGCTTTAATATATTGACATTTGGTGAAATTAGTGGTATTATCTAAAGTGGGGACTTTTTCCTAATAATTCAATTATTTGCGTTACTAAAAGACAGCACCCTTTGGGGAAGCGCGTCTGCACCATACGGCACGCGCGGCGGGTTTCACCCGACAGAGAAGTATGGAGAAATGGCGGATACGAATGGATAACAATATCGGAAAAAAGCTTGACGGACGGTATGAGCTGCTGGAGCTTATCGGCGTCGGCGGAATGGCGGATATTTACCGCGCAAGGGATATTCAGGAAAACCAGATTGTCGCGGTGAAGATCTTAAAAACCGAATTTGCGGGAAGTGACGAGTTTCTGCGCCGTTTCCGCAATGAAAGCAAGGCTATTGCTCTGCTTTCCCACCCTAATATAGTAAAAATCTATGATGTGGGCTTTACCGACAAGGTTCAGTTTATCGTTATGGAGTACGTCGACGGCATTACGCTTACCGATTATATCGAGCAGCAGGGCGTTCTGAAATGGCGCGACGCGGTGCATTTCACTATTCAGGTTCTGCGCGCTCTTATGCATGCGCACGACAGGGGAATAGTTCACCGCGATGTGAAAAGCTCGAATATAATGCTGCTGCGGGACGGCACGATAAAGGTCATGGACTTCGGCATCGCGCGCTTCAACCGCGAGAACAACAAAACCATGTCCGAAAAGGCGATAGGTTCGGTGCATTATATCAGCCCCGAGCAAGCGCGCGGCGATATTACCGACGAGCGCAGCGATATTTATTCCGTGGGCGTGGCGTTGTACGAGATGCTTACGGGGAGAAAGCCCTTTGACGGGGATACGCCCGTGGCTATCGCGCTGAAGCATATGCAAAACGCTCCGAAGAGACCCTCCGAGATAAACGAGACTATTCCCGAGGGGCTCGAGCAGATTGTGCTCAGGGCTATGCAGAAGGATCCCGCGGCGCGTTATCAGACGGCGGGCGAGATGATAAACGATCTTGAGGAATTTAAGAAAAATCCGGGGATAGTTTTCGATTATAAGTACAATTCCACCGACGGCACGGCAAAGTATATCGACAGACCCAATCCCGCAGTGGATAAGGAGGCTTTCCGGCGCAAGAAGGCTGCCGAGCCGCCCGAAAAGGAGTACGACGAGGACGAGTATTACGACGATGATGACGATGATTACGATGACGATGATGAGTACGAGGAGCGTCGTTCGCCGCTGATACCGATTTTGTTCGCGGTGGGCGCGGCATTTGTTATCGCGACGGTATTTCTGGTGCTGAAGCTTGTGGTTGACGGCCTTGGCGCGAACAGCGGCGGCAGCAGCTCCGACAGTCTGACGCCCAACAACGGAATTGTTGTGCAAAACGGACAGTTCCCCATGCCCAATCTTGTCGGAATGACGTGGGACGAGGCGATGGCTCTTTACGGCGACGGGCAGTATATGACGCTTGTGTCGCAGGAGGAATGGAGCGAGATAGTTCAGGGCGAGATTTTTGAGCAGCAGTACTCCGAGGGCAGACCCGTAAAGGTCGGCACGACTGTGACTGTTAAGGTCAGCAAGGGCAGAAAAAAGGTTGAAATACAGGATTTCAGGAATTACACGGTGGCTGCCGCGGAGCAGCAGCTCAGAAAAGACGGTTTCGAGCCGTCAAAGACCTATATGGAGGACGAGGAGATACCCGCGGATTACGTTATCTCAACCAGTCCCGAGGCGCATACGATGCTGGCGCAGGGGTCTACCGTCGTGCTGGTGGTAAGCTTAGGTCCGTCGCAGAAGTCTGTTCAGGTTCAGAATGTTGTCGGAATGCCGCTTTCTCAGGCTAAGAGAATTTGCGAGGAGCTTCATTTGAGCGTCCGCGTGGAGTATGTCGGAAGCACGGAAGAAAAGGATACCGTAATAGCGCAGAGCCTGCCGAAAAACACCATTGCGAACCGCAATGACGAGATTGTCCTTACCGTCAGCAAGGGTCAGCTTGACACTATGATTTCCAAGGTCGAGGCGGCTGTTCCAGTGGGCGTTTCGGGCGAATTTGAGTTCAGATATTATGTAAACGGCGTTTTGGACGATGAAAGCACCGAAATCCGCGATGTAAGCCTTGCGGGGTCGAGGTCGCTTGTTTACGAGGTAGAGGGCGAGCAGGACGAGGTAAAATCCCTTGTTATCAAGGTTAAATCCATGAAGACGGGCAAAGAGGGCACGTTCCTTGAGGTAAATATCGACTTCTCGGAGGATCCGCCGAAGCAGGAGGAAATTCAGAAAAACAGGACGATTTTCCTGACGCTTAACCGTGCGGACAGCACAAGCTCCGACACGTCGGACACCTCCTCGGATGAAAGCTCGTCCGATGATGAAAGCAGTTCAGACGACGATTGATTTGGAGGTAATTTCCATCTCTGTGCAGAATTTTAACGGTATGATAACAAAAGCTATCGGGGGCGTCTACTATGTAGATGCCCTTGACGGCGTTTGTGAGGGCGAAACCTTTAAATGCGCGGCAAGAGGGATTTTCCGCGCGCGGGGCATAAGTCCCTCGGCGGGGGATTTCGTAAGCGTTTCGTCAGACGAGGGCGGAAATTTTGTGATCTCGGAAATTCACGAGCGGAAAAATTATCTTGTCCGCCCGCCGCTTGCAAATCTTGATAAAATAGTTTTTGTAAACAGCACAATCGAGCCCTCCGTGAACAGATTTATACTCGACAAGCTGGTAGCGATTGCCGACAGCAAGGGCATCGAGCCCGTTATTGTGTTCACAAAAATCGACCTTGAAACCGCGGGAGATCTGCCCGAAATTTACGGGAAAATCGGAATTCCCGTGTGTATGGTGAACAATCTGACGGGCGAGGGCGCAGACGCTGTGCGGGAGCTTATCGCGGGCTGTACGGCGGCGGTTATCGGAAATTCGGGAGTCGGGAAGTCCAGCCTGCTTAATATTCTCTACCCGGAGCTTTCGCTTCAGACTGCGGATATAAGCAAAAAGCTCGGTCGCGGACGGCACACCACCCGCGGCGTGGAATTCTACAAAAAAGACGGGTACATAGCCGACACGCCCGGGTTTTCGACGGTGGATACCGAGCGGTACTGCCGTATTCCGAAGGGCGAGCTTGCGTTTGCGTTCCGCGAATTTCGTCCGTTTTTGGGAGAATGTGAGTTTTCGGACTGCAAGCACGTCAAAGAGCGCGGCTGTGCAATTCGGGCGGCAGTGAATTCGGGAGAAATCGCAAGCTCGCGCTATGAGAGCTATCTTCGCATGTTCGAGGAAGCGGGGAAAATTAACGAGTGGGAGTGATAAAATGCGCCAAAAAACGGCGTCGATAGTCTGCGGCGCGCCCTGCGCGAAATTTCCTCCGAAACGCTTTGAAAACGCGGTCGAGGGGCTTATAATCGCGGCGGACAGGGGGCTTGATTACTGCCTTGCGGCGGGGATTTTGCCCGACATTGCGGCGGGGGATTTCGACAGTGCGAAAACGCATGTTCCAAACGGTATTGAGTGCGTGCGCGTGTCGCCGATAAAGGACGATACCGACGCGCTTCTGGCGGCGGAGCTTGCGATAAAAAGCGGCTGCACGGATTTGCGGTTTTTCTGCGCACTTGGGGGGAGAATTGACCATTCGCTTGCGAATATTCAGATGCTTTCGGGGCTGAAAAAACGCGGCATTAACGCCTGCCTTTTCGGCGATACGGCGAAGATATATATGCTCGAAAATGAAGCCGTAAAAATCCCGAAATTCGACGGTTATCTTTCGATTTTTTCGTTCGGAGAAACCGCAAAGGCAACCGCAGCCGGCGTGAAATACCCGATAAAGGAGCATATTCTGACAAACGATTTTCCGCTTGGCGTGTCAAACGAGATAACCGATGATTTTGCGGAAATCACCGCACACAGCGGAATGATTTTGATTATCGAAGAGCATTTTTAAATAATATAACGTTTGACGAACACCCAAATGGAAACAAGGCAACTTGCAGAGCTAATTCGATAAACATAGATTTTACCCCAAAGAGCGTTACATCTCAAGTAATGCTCTTTTCTTTTCAGAGGGTTGAAATTTACCGCCTTGAATGGTATAATTGTAAAGTAGAGATATACATTATAAATCGCTGTTTGACGGAGAGAACACTATGGAGTACAAAATCAGACCAATATTGAAGGAAGAATATAGCATACTTGAAGTTTTTTTATACGAAGCTATTTTTGTGCCACAGGGAATTTCTCCTCCACCCGGATCAATTATATATCAGCCTGAGCTGCAAGTTTATGTAAACGGCTTTGGGACGAAAAAGGATGATATTGGTTTGATCGCGGAAATTGACAATAAGCCTGTCGGTGCTGTTTGGGTTCGTATTATGAATGACTACGGACACATAGATGATGATACTCCCTCATTTGCAATATCATTGTACAAGGATTATCGGGGAATGGGAATAGGTACTGCATTGATGAAAGAAATGCTCCGTATTCTCAAAGACCGAGGATATAATCAAGCGTCGCTTGCTGTACAAAAAGCAAACTATGCTGTAAAAATGTATCAAAAAACGGGATTTGAAATTGTAGATGAAAACGAGGAAGAATATATCATGCTTTGCCGTTTGTGATACTGCTACAGTATTGACAACACATCGAGCATTTTTAAATAACAAAAAACGTCCGACAGCGTGTCGGGCGTTTCTTTTTACTGTTCACTTTGCACTGTAAGCTTTACACTGCCAAACGGACGTTTTTTGTTCTAGCCGAAAATTTCGCCGCATAGAATTTAGCAAAACGGACAAGAATTGCAAGTTTAAAACGGAGGACGAAAAATGGCTGTACAAAATCTTGAAATTATAAAACCGTGGAGCGAAAATTCTATGCCGCGGCTCAAATCGCTCGGAAAAATCCGCATTACCGAGCCGTTTTCGGCGGTTTCGGAGATAAGACTCCGCGCGGGCAGACCCGCGGTGTGCGTGAATATTTTCGGGGAGATGAGGGTCTGTTCGGACAGCTTTTCGGCGGAGGAAATTGCGGAATGCTTCGCGGAAATTTGCCGATATTCGATACACAGCTTTGAAGATGAAATTGCCCGCGGGTATGTAACTCTCGACGGCGGACACCGCGTCGGAATTTGCGGAACTGCGGTTAAAAAGGACGGAAAAACGGTTTTCTTAAAGGATATTTCGGGGCTTAATATCCGCATAGCGCGGGAAATTTTAGGCTGTTCCGATGAGATTTTCGGACAATTTTTTTCGCGGGAAATTTTGTCGCTTATTATCGCGGGAAAGCCTCTTTGCGGGAAAACAACCATTCTCCGCGACCTCGCAAGAAGACTCGGCGAACATCACCGCGTTACCGTAATCGACAGCCGAAACGAAATTTCCGCGTCGGTAAAGGGCGTTCCGACGCTTAATATCGGGCTTCACACCGACGCGCTTTGCGGGTGCGAAAAATCCGAGGGGATAATGCTTGCGCTGCGTTCGTTAAGCCCGGAAATTATTATCTGCGACGAAATTGCGGACGATGAAAACGCCGTTAAAGAGGCGTTGTTTTGCGGAGTGAAAATTATTGCGGCGGCGCATGCGGGAAGCTTGTCCGAACTTTCGAGCCGTCCGCAGACGCGCGTTTTAATGCCGTATTTTGACGCCGCGGCAGTTATCGGACAGCGCGGAAGGCTGCTCGAAACGAGCGTGAAAAGCGTGAAAGGAGCGGGCAAATGAGAATTCTCGCGGCTTTTGTGGCGTTGTTTTGCTGCACGTTCGAGGGCTTTCGGCGCAGCTTCGCTCTTAAAAAAAGAGTGTCAAATTTGTCGGAAATTCTCATTATGCTTGGGAATTTTTCAATAGAAATACGCTGCCGCGCGCTTACGCTGGACGAGCTTATAAACGGCGAAAAATGCGCGTTCGCGCAGCTTGTGAAAGCGGGAATTTCGCGCGGGGAGAACGTTAAGGACGCGTGGGAAAACGCCTGCCAAACGCTCCCGAAATACCCCGAACGGGAGCTTTTGTCGGAGCTCGGGCAGAGCTTCGGGACGTCCGACAGCGACGGTCAGACGCGACTTCTCGAGCTGTATTCGGCGCAGCTTTCCACACTTAAAACCGAGGCGGAACAGGCGTATTCCAAAAAAGGCAGCGCGCTTGCAAAAGTAGGCGCGTTGTGCGGAGTCGCCGCCGCGATACTGATAATTTAGGTGAAACGCTATGGAACTTGATTTGCTGTTTAAAATAGCGGCGGTGGGGATAATTGCCGCGGTGCTGAATTTAATCCTCAAAAAAACGGACCACGACGAGCAGGCTGTCATGATAAACGTCGCGGGGCTTATTATCGTTCTGATGATGATAATTCCCGCGCTGGAGGAGCTGTTCGACACGATAAAGGACGTTTTCGGGCTGTGGTAAGGGTGTGAAAAATGAACGTTGTCGCGGTATGCGGATTTGGAATATTGGCGGCGGTTTTGTGCGTTATCATTCGGAGAATTAACCCCGAAAGCGCACTCGGAATAAGCGTTTGTGCGGGCGTGCTGATAATGATAGCGGCGGTGGTTATGCTCTCGCCGTCGATAGACGCTATGAACGAGCTTTCCGAACAGGCGGGGCTTAACGCGGATATCGTAAAGGTGCTTTTCAAAGCCCTCGCAGTGTGTTATATAACCACTCTTTCGGCGGACTGCGCCCGCGACGCGGGAGAAACCGCGCTCGGCTCTAAGCTGGAATTCGCGGGGAGAGCGGCGGTGACGGTGATTTCGCTGCCCGTGTTTATGAATTTGGCGCAGCTTGTGACGGAGCTTTTGCAATAATTTAGGAACGGAAAACAAATGATGAAAAAAATTCTTTTAATTCTCGCCGCAATGCTTTGCATTTTTTTCAACTCGAAAATTGCCCTTGCCGAGCAGCCCGAAAACCTCGACCTCGGGCAGGAAAGCGTAGCCGACGCAGTGACGGATTCCGCGCGGGAGATACTGGACGAGCACGGCGTAACTCCCGAAAATTCGGGCGTGCTGAATTTTTCGTTTTCGGATTTTCTGTCGGGGATCTGGGAGCTTATCTGCGAACAGTCCGCAAAGCCTATTAGGCTGTTCTGCTCGCTTTTCGGAGTGATAATTCTCTGCGCGCTTTGTGAAAATCTCTCGCAGTCGGGGCAGCTTAAGGGCGTTTTTCCCGCGGTGGGGGTGCTTTGCGGGGCGGGAATAGCGGCTGCCGAGGTGAGTAATTTGCTTTCCGAGACGCTTTCCGCGCTTTCCGCGTCGGCGAATTTCACGCTGATTTTTATTCCCGTTTTTACGGGGATAGCGGCGGTATTGGGGCATGTTTCGACGGCTTCCGCGGTAAATTCTCTGGTTCTTGCGGCAACTCAGCTTTTTTCGCAGCTTGCGGTGAATTTTTTAGCACCGTTAAGCGGCGCGATACTTGGGCTTTCGGCGGCGGGAGCGGCTCACCCGCAGCTAAAGCTGGACAAGCTCGGCGAGGCGGTGAAAAAATTCATCGTGTGGGGACTGACGCTTATTATGACGGTTTTTATGAGCGTGCTGTCTGCGCAGACGCTGGTGGCGGCGTCCGCCGACAACACCGCCATAAAAACGGCAAAGTTTATGGTGTCGCAAGGCGTGCCGATTGTCGGAGGAACGATTTCCGACGCTGTAAACACTCTAAGCGGCGGAATTTCCATGCTTAAAAGCAGCGTCGGAGCATACGGAGTTGTCGCGGCGGCGGCGATAGTACTGCCTGCGGTGGTGAGAATATCGCTTTATCGGCTGTCGCTGTTCTGCGCGCAGAGCGCGGCGGAGATGTTCGGGCAAAAGGCTTTGACGACGCTTTTCAAGAGCTGCTGTTCGGTGGTGACGATAATCCTCGCGGTGACGGTATGCTTTTTGCTGCTCGGAACGCTTGCGGTGCTGTTGATGCTCGCAGTGACGGGCTCGGTGTAAAAAGCGGGAGGTTTAAAATGCGGTTTTTGTCATCGGTTTGCATAGCGGCTATAGCAACGGCTTTGTTTCGTATGCTTGTCCCGGAAAACAAGTTTTCAAAGCAGATTTCCCTGCTTATAACGGCGGTGTTTCTGTTAAGCGGAATTTCAGCCGCTTTCGGTACAAAATTCGACCTTGACGAAAATTATAATCTTGAGGAAAACGAGGATTACATAAGCTTTTCGGGCGAGGTAAATGAAAATCTGAAGCAAAGGGTCTGCGATGAAATGTCCGAAAAGGTGAGGGCAATTCTCGCAGAAAATGAAATTTATCCCGAAGAAATTCATATTATCGTTAATATTTCGGGTTTGTACAGCATAGATATTACACAGGTAAAGCTTGTTTTCAGCGCGGGAGAACAGGCGGCTGCAAAAGCGGCGGCTGACGTTCTCTCGCGGGAGCTTTCCGAGAGTATAACGATTACAACGGAAGTCAAGGAATGAGGTCGGTGAAATGAAGGAGCGGTTAAGGGAGTTTTTGCAGAGCAAGGCGGGCGGGAGAGTTCTTGTTATCGGCGCGGCAGCGGTAATGGTGCTGCTGATGTTAAGCACGGTGTCCTGCGAGGGGAGCGGCGGCTCAAAACAAGAGACTGTTTCCAAAGACGCCCGAGAGTATGCCGCCGAGGTTGAACAAACGCTTGAAAAACGTTTGGAGCAGCTTTTGTCGAAAATCGACGGCGCAGGCAGCGTCAGCGTTATGATAACTCTGGACTCCACCGAGGAGCTTGTCTACGAAAAGGACACAAAAACCGAAAATTCCTCGCAAAGCGATGAGAGCGGCAGCTCCGGAAGCCGTTCGAGCGAAACCGAGGCGGTGCTTTACGGCAGCTCAAAATCGCCGCTTCAGATCGGCACTGTTCTGCCGAAGGTCCGCGGCGCGGCGGTGGTGTGCGAGGGCGCGCGCGATCCCGTTATACGCGAGCGCATTGTGAATACGGTAGCCGGCGCGCTTAATATCGGCACTTCGCGGGTGTATGTCACCTGCTGAAAATCTAAAATTCTTTAAAGAAAGGAAATTATTATGAAAAGACTGAATGTCATCATCGGGAAAAAGCAGATTGTGATAGCGTCGCTGACTGTATTGCTCGGAGCGGCTGTCGCGGTGAATTTTGCGGTGTCCTCCGCGAAAAAGTCCGACAAGGGGATTTCTGCGGTAAACGGCACGGCGAATTACGGCGACGCGGCGTATGTCTCGAATATCGCGGGCAGCGACGCGTATTTTGCGCAGGCTCGCCTTGATAAGCAGCAAAGCCGCGACGAGGCTGCCGAGGTTCTTGCGGCGATGTACGGCGGCGGAGATATGACCTCCGACGAGCTTTCCGTGGTCACCGAGAACGCGAAAAATCTAAGCTCCGTTATCGAAAGCGAAAGCAAGATAGAAACGCTTCTCAAAGCGCAGGGCTTTTCCGACGCGTTGTGTTATCTGTCCGACAACGGAGCGAATGTTATCGTAAAAACCGACGGTCTTGACGCCGCGGGAGCCGCAAAAATAAAGTCGACGCTGTTATCGGAAGTGGATATAGCAAGCGACAGTATTACCATAGTTGAAGTAAAATAAGCACGAGTTCACGCCGCGGTGTATTTTGCCGCGGCGTTTGTTTGTGAAAGCCTGTTGAGAATGCCCCGATACACGGGCGTTATCGGCAGGTTTATGCACTTTCACTCTTTTTTATGCCGAACATCACTCTAAGCAGTCCCGCAAACATCTTCGGACTTTTCACCACAACGATCTTCATAACCATTCTCCTCTCACAGCTTCAGCAGGCAAATTCCCAGCACGATAAGCAAAACGGCTATGACAAACAGCATGACCTTCAGTGAAAAGAACGACAGGCACATAATTGCTCCGAGAAACGCCGCCGCCGCAAACGCCGCTCTCGGACAGCGTTTGCCCCTTCTCCGCGGTCCTCTCATAACCGTTCGCCTCCCTTCGGTTTATTCCTGCTATCTTTTCTCTCAACGCATTTTATTCGTTTTTTCGGTTTTGGTTACTTTTTTTCGCCTTTTATTTAAAAAAGCCCTTGTTTATTGGGAAAAAATATGTTATAATAGAAGTTAGGTGTTAGCAGTTAAAAGTTAGATGTTAGAAGTTAGAGGTAAGAATACGGAGGATTTTTATATGGAAACTTCAAAAAGACACACAGCCGGGAGCATTAAGGTCTCCGAGGACGTAATCGTGAAAATCGCCGAGACCGCCGCGCGCGAAATCGACGGCGTATTTCTGAAGGTCAGGGATCTTCCCGCGCCGATAAGTAAGCTCCGCGCCCCGGTGCGCGTAAAAATGCTCGGCGAATCCGCGGCGATAAGGCTTGACATCTCCGTTAAGGACGGCGTGAACGCCGCTTCTGCCGCCGAAAGCGTCCAGCACAGCGTGAAATCCGCCGTTCAGAATATGACGGGCTTTACCGTGACAAAGGTCGATGTAAACGTGATAGGCGTGGAGTTCGGCGCGTCGGAAAAGGGTTGATGGTATGAGTGACAAGCTTACACGTCCCGAGGTGCGCGAGGGCGCGTTTCTGGAGCTGTATCAGATGCAGTTCGGCGCGACCTTGGAGGAAATCGACGAGCTTAACGCCGAAGCGTTCGATATGGCGAAAAACGAGCAGACCGACGAGATTGTGCGGGGCGTTATCGAACACGACGAGGAAATCTGCGCGGTTATAAGCAAATATTCTCAAAAGCGCGCGATTTCCCGCATTGCTAAGGTGAATTTGGTTATACTCAAAATTGCGGTTTATGAGATGAAATATTGCGACAGAGTGCCGAATGCCGCCGCTATAAACGAGGCGGTGGAGCTTGCGAAAAAATATTCGCAGAAGTCCGACAGCGGCTTTATAAACGGAATTCTTAATTCGTATATGGGTGAGCTTAATGGCGGAAAATGAGCAGATAACGCTGTCTTTTGACGAGGAAAATGATGATTTCGCCGTCTGCTCGGTAAGCGAGGTAAACGAGATTGTCGCGGACGCCATAGCACGGCAGACCGAGCTTCGCGATATTGCCGTCCGCGGAGAGCTTTCCAATGTAAAGCGGTCGCGGGGGAAATTCGGGGCGGATTATCTGTATTTTACTCTTAAGGACGAGGATTGCCAGCTTTCGGCGGTGATGTTCGAGGGCGTGAACCAAATCCCGTTTGAGCCCAAAGACGGCGTTACCGTGGTCTGCGAGGGAATGGTTACCGTTTACCAAAAATACGGCAGGTATCAGCTTAAATGCTACTCTATGTCGGAGGACGGCGCGGGCGCGGCGGCAAGGGCGTTGGAGGAATTAAGGAAAAAGCTGGAAAGCGAGGGCTTGTTCGCACAAAAGCGCGAAATTCCCGCGTACCCGAAGAAAATCGCCGTTATTACGTCCGACACGGGCGCGGCGGTGGGGGATATTATCCACATAATCAGGCGGCGTTATCCGATTGTTGAGATAAAGGTGATAAGGGCGGCGGTGCAGGGGGAAAATGCTGTTCCGACGCTTGTAAGGGCGTTTTCCGAGGCGCAGGACAGCGGCGCGGACGTTGTTATTTTCGGGCGCGGAGGCGGTTCGGCGGAGGATCTCAACTGCTTTAATTCCGAGACGCTTGCAAGGGCGATTTTCGCGTCAAAAATTCCCACAATAAGCGCAATCGGGCATAATATTGACTTCACGATAGCCGACAGGGTCGCGGATAAGTACGCGATAACTCCATCGGAGGCGGCGATGCTTGCCGTGCCGGATATCGAGCAGATTTTGTCGGAAATCCGCTCTCTTTGCGCGGGGGCGAAGCGGTGCGCCGCGGCGAAGCTTGACGATACCGCGAAGGACGTGAAGATCTTCAGGCAAAACGCGGCGTTCTATTCCCCGAGCGGACGGATAGAGCGGCTTTCGCAGGAGCTTTTGCGGCTTCGGGAGGGCATTTTCGAAAAAATGTCTTCAAGGCTCGGCTTGTATGAGAATTTTGTTTTAAACAACAGAAAAACGATAAGTGAGAGTTACCGTGCGAAAACCGAACGCGCCGAAAACGAGCTGAAGCTGTGCGAGAGCACCATTTCCGCGCTGAACCCGCTGGGGGTTCTGGCGCGCGGGTATTCCATGACGACGCGCGGCGGAAGGCTTGTGAGGGCTGCCGGAGAGCTGTCCGCGGGGGACAGGGTTGAGATAAAATTCGGCTGCGGTCGGGCGGCGGCTGAGGTCACGGAAGTTTTTGAGGAGAGCGAATAATGGATTTTGAGAAAAATATGGCAAGGCTCAAGGAGATTTCCTCTAAAATGCAGGATAAGGAGATTACTCTTGAGGAGTCGATGAAGCTGTACACCGAGGCGGTGGAGCTTAGCGGCAGCCTTGAAAAATACATTGCCGAGGCAAAGGCGAAGATAGAGAGCATGGAACCTAAAAATGAACAAAATTGATGAAATGACCGAGATTGAGGTCAAAGAGGTCAAAGAAACGCTTTGCGAGTACGCGCAGATGACCGAGGAGGCTCTTGAAAAGCTGCTCTCCGAGACCGACTGCCTTCAAAAAAGCGTTATAAAGGCGGCGAGGTATTCGCTGGAGGCGGGCGGAAAGCGAATTCGTCCCGCGCTTGTAATGGAATTCTGCCGCGTGTGCGGCGGCGAGCCCGAAACCGCGCTGCCCGTCGCGTGCGCTATTGAGATGATGCACACTTTTTCGCTTATTCACGACGATTTGCCGTGTATGGACGACGATGATATGCGCCGCGGGAAGCCCTCCTGTCATAAGGCGTTCGGCGAGGCGCAGGCGGTGCTTGCGGGGGACGCTCTGGCAATTCTGCCGTTTCAGATAATTGCCGAGGCGGGGCTTCGGCAAACGCTCCCGCAGCATTCGGCACTGAATATAATAAAGCTTTTGGCGGAGCTTTCGGGAATGTACGGCATGATCGGCGGACAGACGATTGATCTTGAATGTGAAAACAAAACGCCGGAAGAGTCGGTAATTCTCGAAATGTACCGCATGAAAACAGGCGCGCTGCTGGAGTTTTGCTGTAAGGCGGGGTGCATTGCGGCGGGCGCGGATATGCGTGTTCAAGTGCTTTCGGGGACGTTCGGACAGCGGCTCGGGCTGGCGTTTCAGATTATAGACGATATTCTTGACATAACGGCGGACGAAAAGCTTCTCGGCAAGCCCGTCGGAAGCGACGCGGCGTCGGGGAAAACCACGCTTGCGGGTCTGGTCGGAATTGAAAAGGCGCGCGATATGGCGCAGGACCTTACAAAAAAGGCTTTGGACGCTCTTTCGGAGCTTCCCGACAGCGGCTTTTTAAGAGGGCTTGCGAAAATGCTCCTTTGTCGTCAATATTGACGGAGGTTTGCGGCAGATGAAAGATTTCTTTATGCTTAATCCCATCATTTCGGTGGGACTTATCTCGTGGATTTTGGCACAGATTATCAAAACTATACATTACTCGATTAAATTCAAGTCGTTTAATCCCGAGAGAATTACGGGCGCGGGCGGAATGCCCTCGTCGCATTCGTCGCTGGTGGTGTCGGTGGCGATTTACACCCTGCGTTTTAAGGGGATTGAAAGCTCGGAATTTGCTTTTGCAATGCTGTTGGCGGGGATAGTGATATACGACGCGATGAGCGTCCGCTATAACGCAGGTTTGCATGCAAAGGAGCTTAACAAGCTTCGGCATATTGTAGACGATCTGGACGATGAAATTACACGGATAAGCGGCGGCGAGGACGATCCCGATATTGACGAGCTTGTAAATCAGAAGGATCTTAAAGAATTTCTGGGTCACACGCCGATAGAGGTGCTTGCGGGGTCGCTGCTCGGAATTATAATCGCGATGATTTTTCCGCTGCCCGCGGCGGTGTAATTAAGGCTTTCAAAACTTGCATTTCGGAGGGAATTTATGCTCCTTTGCGACAACATAAATCACGAGAAAATCTCAAAAATGAGTTTAATGCAGCTAAAGCAGCTTTGCAGGGAACTGCGGGGCTGCATTTTGCGTACCGTGATGAAAAACGGCGGGCATTTAGCGTCAAATCTCGGAACGGTGGAGCTGTCGGTGGCGTTGCATTACGTTTACGACGTTATGAACGGCGATAAAATAATATGGGACGTGGGGCATCAGAGCTACGCGCATAAGCTGCTTACGGGGCGGTATTCGAGGTTTTCCACGCTGCGCAAAAAGGGCGGCATTTCGGGGTTTGTCAAAAGCTCGGAATCGCCCGCCGACGCGTTTATTTCGGGTCACAGCAGCACGTCAATTTCGGCGGCTTACGGTATTTCCACGGCAATGCGGTTAAAGGGCGAAAACGGCTCTGCGGCGGCGGTTATAGGCGACGGAGCGTTTACGGGGGGAATTGCTCTGGAGGCTCTCAATAACGCGGGAAAAACCGCCACAAATCTGACGCTTGTCTTAAACGACAACGCCATGTCGATAAGCAAAAGCACGGGCGCGCTGGCGCGGTATTTAGCGCATATCCGCTCAACCAGAAAATATTACTGCGCAAAGGAGCGGTTTAAGGTCGCGCTGTCGGCAATTCCGCTTGTGGGAAAGCCGCTTGAACGCGCGATCGGAACTGCGAAAACGCTTTTTAAAGAGGCGTTGTACGACAACAGCAACTTGTTTGAAAATATGGGCTTTACCTATATCGGACCTGTTTACGGGCACAATCTGCGCGATCTTATCGAGGCTCTTTCGGTGGCGAAGCTTATGAAACGTCCGTGCGTGGTGCATGTTTTCACGCAAAAGGGCAAGGGCTACCGTCCCGCGGAGGAAAATCCCGGGGAATATCATGCTGTCGGCGAAAACGGCGCGGTTGAGGAATTTGAAAGCAAGCGTTGGTTTTCGGGAAAGCCCGAGAGCTTTTCGGAGGCTTTCGGACGGGAGCTTGAACGGCTAGGGCGCACGGATAAGCGGATTTGCGCGATTACGGCGGCGATGAAATACGCTGTAGGGCTTAATTATTTCAAGGAACGCTGCCCGTCGAGATTTTTTGACACGGGAATTGCCGAACAGCACTCGATAACGTTTGCGGCGGGGCTTGCGTCGCAGGGAATGCTGCCCGTGTTCGCAGTGTATTCGACGTTTTTACAGCGCGGTTTCGACCAAATTCTCCACGACTGCGCAATAGAAAAAACTCACATAACGCTCTGCATTGACCGCGCGGGATTTGTCGGCGCGGACGGCGAAACGCATCAGGGAATTTTCGATGTTCCGATGCTCCGCGCCGTGCCGAATACGGTTATTTTTTCCCCCGCAACCTTTGAGGAGCTTAGAATTTGCCTGTCAAGGGCGATTTATGACACCAAAGGCGTTGCATGCGTGCGTTATCCAAAGGGCGGGGAATTTGCAGACTGCGAGCTGCCCGCATTGCGACCCGTGCGGAATTTCTACTATTCGGGGAAAAACTCGGATATTCTGGGAATTACCTACGGGAGGATTTCCGCGAGCCTTATAAAAGCCGCCGAAAAGGCAAAAGCCGATTATGTTCGGCTGCTGGTGATAGAGCCTGTGCCCGAAAGCGTTTTTGAGATTGCGATGGGCTACGGTAAGGTAGTATTTTTCGAGGAGGGTTCGGTAAGCGGCGGCGCAGGCGAGGGATTTTTAGCGGGGCTGTGCGGGAGAGGTTTTCGCGGGAAAGCGGAAATTGTCGGCGTTCGGGATGAATTTGTCCCCGCGGCAACCGTAGATGAGCAACTTCAAATGTACGGTCTTGACGAGGCGGGAATGACTGCCGAATTTGAGAAGTTGAAAAGGCTATGAGACTTGATATTTTTCTTGTGGAGCAAAACCTTTGCAAAAGCCGCACGGCGGCGCAGCGGCTGATTGACGCGGGCGGCGTTTCGGTAAACGGCGCGGCGGCGGTGAAAAACTCGCTTGAGGTAAGCGAGGGCGACGAGGTTTTGATAAACGAGGCTCTTACGCCGAAATTTGTCGGGCGCGGCGGCGAAAAGCTGGAATTCGCGCTCTCGCGGCAGAATATAGAGCTTTTCGGGAGGGTCTGCCTTGACGTAGGAGCGTCGACGGGCGGGTTTACGGATTGTATGCTTCAAAACGGCGCGGCGAGAGTGTACGCCGTGGACGTGGGAACGGCGCAGTTGTGCGAAGAGCTTCGCTTAGACAGCCGCGTTATCTCGCTCGAACAGACGGATATCCGGGATTTTTCGCTTGATAATTACGAGCCGGGCGGCAGAGCGGATTTTATCGCGGCGGACGTGTCGTTTATCTCGCTGAAGCTTATCCTGCCGCATATCGCAAGGCTTTTAAAACGCGGCGGCAGGGCGGTTGTGCTTATAAAACCGCAGTTTGAGGCGGGCAGGAAAAATCTCTCGAAGCGCGGCGTTGTGACAAGCGAAAAGGTTCGCATGGCAGTGGTTGAAGACATTAAACAATTCGCGGCGGGGTGCGGATTTTTTGTTATCGGCACGGACATCTCGCCGATAAAGGGCGGCAGCGGCAATACGGAGTATTTGCTGACGCTTGGAAAGGAGACAGAAGTTGAGAGTTCTGATAGGGTGCAGCAACGCTAAAAACGGCTCGTTCGAGCTTTCGGGGCAGATAGCGGCTTTGCTTAAGGAACGCGGATTTACGCCGTGCATATACGGACGAAATTCCATGTACGCGGACAAAATAGGCGCGGTGGTGGTGGAAACTCCGGGAATTTGCAATTTTCTGCTGACTGTCGGCGGCGACGGAACAATTCTAAAATGGGGGAAGGTTGCGGCGCAGTTCGATTTGCCGCTTTTGGGCGTTAATATGGGGCGGCTGGGGTTTATGGCTACCATTGAACCCTCCGATATAGGCAGAATTCCCGATATTCTCGAAAGCGAATTTCAGGAAAGCCGCAGAATGATGCTGGACTGCAAGGTTATCCGCGACGGGAAGCAGGTTTTTTCGGAGAGGGTGTTAAACGACGTCATTTTGTCGAGGTCAAGCGTGTCAAAGCTCCCCGAATTCGTGGTATACTGCGGCGACGCGGAGGTCACAAGAATTCGCGCGGACGGGCTTATTTTCAGCACTCCGACGGGGTCTACGGCGTATTCGCTGTCGGCGGGCGGACCTATTCTCGCGCCCGACCTTGAGTGCGTGGAGTGCACCGCGCTTTGTCCGCACACGCTTTTCAACCGCCCGATGATTTTTTCGGACAAGCAGATAATCACCGTGAACGTCTGCCATTATCAGAACAGCCGCGCCACGTTCAGCGTGGACGGCGGCAAGGGAATTCCCATTCTGGAAGGGGATATTCTGAAAATCTCCCGCGCGGAGTGTTCGCTTAGAATAATCGAGGCGGGCGACGGGTTCTACAGCTCGATAAATACAAAGCTTATGACTCCTTTGAAGTAATTTTTTCGGTCAGGTGAGTGATAAAATGAACAAAAAACAGCGTCAGGCGGCGATTTTGAAGATAATTTCCTCGGTCGAGGTTAAAACCCAGACCGAGCTTCAGACTCTTTTAAACGAGCGCGGAATTGATGTCGGACAGGCGACCCTGTCGCGCGATATAAGGGAGCTTAAAATCACAAAATACCCGTCCGAAAACGACGTGAATTGCTATTATTTCGGCGAACCCGACGAGGATATTCCCTACAGCAGCATTTTTGCGCAGTCGGTGATTTCCATGGACACCGCGCAGAACATTGTGGTGCTGAAATGCCATTCGGGGCTTGCCGACGCCGCCTGCAAGGTGGTGGACGAGCAGGGCTTCGGCTCGGTTGTGGGAACTATCGCGGGCGATGATACGGTGTTTATTCTCACCAAAACCGAAAATTACGCCGTTCAGCTTTTGTCAAAGCTGCGCAGACTAACGGTAAAAGACTGATGAAAGGAAAAACCGAATGTTACGGGAGTTGTCAATTGAAAATCTCGCGGTAATAGAAAATGCTTCGGCGCGCTTCGGAGAACATTTCAACGTGTTTACGGGCGAAACGGGCGCGGGAAAAAGCGTGCTTATCGGCGGGATAAACGCAATCCTCGGAGAGCGCGCGAATAAGGACATCGTGCGTTCGGGCGCGAAAAAGGCGGTGGTTACCGCGCTTTTTGACGAGCTGCCGCGCGCTGTCTGCGAAAAGCTTTCGGAGCTTGGCTACGAGGACGCAAACGAAATAACGCTCTCAAGGGAGATTTTCGCGGACGGGAAAAGCTCTGCGCGGATAAACGGCAGAACGGTCACGGCGGCGATGCTTAAGGAGGTCGGAGGCTTGCTTGTGGACGTTCACGGGCAGCATGAAAACCGCATTTTAATGTCAAACGACAACCAGCGGGACATTCTCGACAGCTATGCGGGAATTTCCGATAAAGAGGAATACAAAGCCGTTTTTCGGGAGTTTGCAAGTACGTCAAAACAGCTTAAGGCACTGCTTGACGACGAAAAAAACCGCGAATATAAAATTGAGCATCTGACTTCCGTTATCGAGGAGCTTTCCGCGCTGGAGCTTGAAAAAGGCGGCGGAGATAAGCTTGAACAGGAGCTTTTGCGCGTGCGTTCGGCGGCTAAAATTAGGGCTTCGGTGTACGGCGCGTACAACGCGTTAAATTCCGAAAACGGACCTTCTGCGGCGGATCTTTTGCAAAATGCGGCGGGAATTTTAAGCTCCGTTTCGGAATACGAACCGAAGGCGGAGGAGCTTTCCGAGCGGCTTTCGGCGGTAATTCCCGAGGTGGAGGATATTGCGGAGGAAATTTTAAAGCTTTCGGGGGACGATCCTGCGGAAAATGCTTCAAAGCTTGAGGATAAGGTTTCGGCGTTAAAGCTTGCCCGCAGAAAATACAATATGGACAGCGACGAGCTGGTGGATTATCTTAAAAACTGCGAAAACGAGCTGGCGCAGTTGTCGGGCGCGGACGAGCGGATTGAAACGCTCACGCAGCAAAAACACGAGCTTGCCGAAAGGGTGAAAACGCTTGCGGAGGAGATTTCCAAAACGCGCAAAAAAGCCGCCGAACGCCTTTCAAACGAGATAAGAGAACAGCTTGTTTTCCTCAATATGCCCGACGTCAGAATTTTCTTTTCGGTCAACCCCGATAAAATCACAATCAACGGCAAGGACAGCGTTGAGCTGCTCATTTCGGCGAATGTCGGCGAAGAGCCGAAGCCTTTGAACAAAATTGCAAGCGGCGGCGAGCTGTCGAGGATAATGCTTGCGATAAAGAGCGTTCTTGCGGAAAACGACGATATTCCGACGCTTATTTTCGATGAAATTGACCAGGGGATAAGCGGAAACGCGGCGCAGAAGGTCGGGATAAAGCTCCGCGAAACGTCCAGAAAACGGCAGGTGCTGTGCATTACGCATTTGGCGCAGATTGCGTCCAAAGCGGATTGTCATCTGCTTATTGAAAAAACGTCCGACGGCGACAGAACCTACACGGGGATTACCGAGCTTGACGGAGAGGGCAGAATTCGCGAGATAGCGCGGATTATCGACGGCAGCGGCGAAAACGAGGGCTCTCTTGCGGCGGCGCGGGAAATGCTTGAAAATGCCGGGGAATAATTTTAAGGGTGGAGCTTTCCACTCTTTTTCTTTAGATAATTTACAGAAAATTATTTTAATTTTATCATAAAACTATCACAAACGAATTGTATAATTATGTTAGCAAATGAGAGAAAAGAGGTAAAATATGGCTTACGCGAACACATATAAAAGGCGCGAAATGAAATTCCTGCTTGACAAACGGCATTTCGAGCATCTGCGCGAGGAAATCGCTCCTTACATGACCGAGGACGAATTCGGTTTTCACACGATAATGAATATTTACCTTGACAACATAAACGACGATTTGATAAGAACCTCCCTCGGAAAGCCCGTATTTAAAGAAAAGCTGAGGCTTCGCGCCTACGGCAAAAAAGCTGAGGACGACTCCGAGGCGTTTCTTGAAATAAAGAAAAAATACCGCGGGATAACCTACAAACGCCGTTTCGAGCGCAGCTACAAGGAGCTTTTCGACTACATAAGCGGCGGGGTTTTACCGAGCGAAAAAGGGCAGGTTTTCGAGGAAATCGATTATCTCGTAAAGCGCATGGGGCTTATTCCGAGAATTGCAATCTGCTACGACCGCGAGGCGTTTTACGGAAACGACGACAAGGAATTCCGCCTGACGTTTGACGGGAACATTCGCTTTCGGAACACCGATTTAGACCTTCGCTCGGGTGATTACGGACAGCCGCTTATCGCCGCACCATACAGGGTGTTGGAGGTGAAATCGGCGGGCGCAGTGCCGCTGTGGCTGGTGAGATTTTTGTCGGAAAACAAGATCTACAACGGCTCGTTTTCCAAATACGGAACGATTTATCAGCAGGAGCTTTCAGAGAAAATTAACGGACAGAACAGGATGGTAGTTTAAGATGTTTTCGAGTATAATTGACCAGACGGCAGGACTTACGGCGCAGAGCGCGATATTTTGCACGCTCACGTCCGCGGTTTTGGGATTTGTAGCGGCTTTTTTGTACAGACTGAATAATCCGCGCGCTTCAAAAAATTTGATGGTAACGCTGGTGGTGCTGCCGATTTTGGTGCAGTCGGTGATAATGCTGGTAAACGGCTCGGTGGGCGCGGGACTGGCGGTCATGGGCGCGTTCAACCTCGTGAGATTTCGTTCCGCACCGGGAACATCGCGGGAGCTGTGTTATGTTTTCCTCGCAATGGGAATAGGGCTTGCGACAGGCATGGGCTTTATCGGATTTGCGGTGATAATCACTCTCGCGACGGGACTAATTCTCGCGCTGCTGGGATTTACGCCCGCTTTCGGGATTGTCCGCACGGCAAAGCTCTTAAGAGTGTTAATTCCCGAGGACGTTGACTATATAACGTGTTTTAAAGAGGTTTTCGCGGAGTATACAACCCGCTGCCGACTGATAATGTCAAAGACCGTCAGCATGGGAACTCTTTACGAGCTGCGGTATGAACTCGTTTTAAAAAATGCGGACAGGGAAAAGGAATTTTTGGACAAAATCCGCGTTATAAACGGGAATTTGACGGTGTCGTGCAGCATTCTTACCGACAATCACGAGGAAATGTGAGATTTTTGGGGGCATTTTTTATGAATATGAATTTTAAAACCTTGGCGGCTCTTATGGCTGTAACAATGACGCTTTCGGGCTGCACAAACGGCTCGGAAAGCGACAGCGCGGGTTCGCAGAATATGAGTAATTCCAACGTTTCCGCACAGCAATACGCGGTAAACGTAAACTGCGAAAAGCCCGAAAAGGGTGACTGCGAGATAACCTTTGACGGCAATTCCGCTCAAGTTTCGGGAAACGGCGCAGAGGCTGACGGCTGTGTTGTGACAATTTCGCGCGCGGGAATTTTCAGGCTTACGGGAAGCTCCGACAACGTGAAAATAGGGATTAACGCGCCCGAAAACGCGGAGGTGACGCTGCTGCTTGACGGGGTGACATTGTCGAGCAAAAACGGCAGCGTTATCGACTGCGAAAAGGCGAAAACGCTTGTAATTTACGTTGGCGAGAATTCCGAAAATTCGCTTTCCGACAGCGCGGAATACACGTTTGAAAACGGCGACGACGAGCCCGACGGAGCGGTTTTCTCCCGCGCGGATATGGTGATTGCGGGCGGCGGAAGGCTGTCTGTTACGGCGAATTACAAGGACGGCGTAAAGTGCAAGGATTCCCTCACAATAAACTGCGGAGAGCTTGAAATTACCGCCGCGGACGACGGAATTACCGGCAAGGATTACGTTCTGGCGCAGGGCGGGAAAATAACCGTCAAGGCGGGCGGAGACGGCATTAAATCAACGAATTCCGAGGACGCAGACCGCGGATATGTAAGCATTCTCGGCGGTGAAATTAACGTAACCTCCGAAAACGACGGAATTCAGGCGGAAACCCTGCTTACCATAACCGACGGCAAGGTGACGGTTCACGCGGGCGGCGATGACGCGGACGCGGAGGTCGTTCAGAGCAGTCAGCCGTTCGATTTTGACAGGCGCGGCATGGCGGGCTTCGGAAATTCCGCAGGTTCAACAAATTCAACAACCTCCGCCGAGAGC
>CANRIQ010000008.1 GCA_947630655.1 uncultured Clostridia bacterium
CCTTGGCCGCCGAGAGAAGCGGACTGCCGTGGCGGCGGGATTTGCCGTGACGGAGTCCTGCAGAGGGTGTCTTGCTCACCGCTGCGAGGACGTTTGCAAGCGCGGAGCTATTTCGTTCGACCACGACTATGTGGCGCATATTGACAAGTCAAAATGCGTTGAATGCGGACAATGCGCAAAGGTCTGCCCGTATTCCGCAATTGTAAACCAGAAGCGTCCCTGCCAGAACGCCTGCAAGATAAAGGCTATCTCCATTACCGAGGACAACGCCGCCTGCATTGACAACAACAAGTGCATTGCCTGCGGAGCATGCGTTTATCAGTGCCCGTTCGGGGCGATTATGGATAAATCGTACCTGCTGGACGTGATTGAAATGCTGAAAAAGAGCAAGGAGCGGGGAGATACAATGTACGCTCTGATAGCTCCCGCGGCGTCAAGTCAGTTTAAGTTTGCAAAGCTGGGTCAGGCGATTACGGGGCTGCGGTCGCTCGGGTTTGACAACGTCTGCGAGGCGGCTCTGGGCGCGGATATGGTTGCCGACGCGGAGTCGAAGGAGCTTGCCGAAAAGGGCTTCCTTACAAGCTCCTGCTGCCCTGCGTTTGTGGATTACATCAAAAAAGCGTTCCCCGACCTTGCGAGGTTTATTTCGCACAATTTGTCCCCGATGGCGACGATTGCAAAGTACATAAAGGAAACCGACAAAACCGCGAAGATTGTGTTTATAGGTCCGTGTACAGCGAAAAAAGCGGAAGCGCAGCTTGAAACGGTCAAGCCCTATGTCGACGCGGTTATGACGTTTGAGGAGCTTCAGGCGTTGTTTGACAGCCGCGACATCGATATTACAACTCTTGAGGAAACCGAGCTTACGGGAGCGTCCTATTTCGGAAGAATTTTCGCCCGCAGCGGCGGTTTGTCCGAAGCGGTAGCGCAGGGGCTTTCGGAGCATAAGGTCGAGGATTTTGAGCTTAAAGCAATCGCGTGCAGCGGAATTGAGGAATGCCGCGCCGCGCTTATCAAAAAAGGCGTAAATAGGCTTGACGCGAATTTTATCGAGGGCATGGCATGCGTGGGCGGCTGTATCGGCGGCGCAGGGTGCTTAACTCACGGTGAAAACAACCGCGCAAAGGTTGACGAATACGCCCGCGAGGCAGGCGACAAAACCATTTCGGAGGCTATCCCGTCCGCTCCAAATCCCGTATAAATTAAGTTTACAGAAAACGCCCTCTCGGGGATTTTGAGAGGGCGTTTTTTTGTGTAATTCCTCAGTCCAGACCGCAAAGCCCGCGCCAGAGGTCGGAGTATCTGCCGCCGAGGGCGATAAGCTCCTCGTGAGTGCCGCGCTCGATAATTCTGCCGTGTTCAAGCACCATTATGGCATTGGATTTGCGGACGGTGGAAAGTCTGTGCGCGATGACAAAGGTCGTTCTGTTTTCCATAAGCGCGTCCATGCCCTGCTCGATATGCTGTTCGGTTCGGGTGTCAACCGAGCTTGTCGCCTCGTCGAGTATCAGTATTGGAGCTTTTGAAATCGCCGCGCGGGCTATATTCAAAAGCTGCCGCTGACCCTGCGAGAGGTTTGCGCCGTCGTTTTCGAGAACCGTGTCATAGCCGTGTTCAAGCTGCTCGATAAACGAGTGCGCGGAGGCGGTTTTCGCGGCTTCAATAACCTCCTCGTCGGTTGCGTCAAGCCTGCCGTAACGGATATTCTCCCTTACCGTTCCCGTAAACAGGTGTGTGTCCTGCAAAACCATCGCTATGTTTGAGCGCAGAAATGAACGGTCGATTTTTTCGATATCCACGCCGTCAATGGTTATCCTCCCGTCCTTTATGTCGTAAAACCGCGAAAGCAGGTTGGTAACCGTGGTTTTCCCCGCTCCCGTAGAGCCGACAAATGCTATTTTCTGCCCGGGCTTCGCGTAAAGCGAAATATCATGCAGCACCGTAACCTCGGGCGTGTAGCCGAAATTTACGTGTTCAAGCACGATATGCCCCGTAATTCTCTGCATTTTAACGTCGTTTTCCTTGTCCTCCTCTGAACACTCGGGCGCGGCGTCAAGCACCTCGAAAACGCGCTCTGCGCCCGCCAGTGCCGAGAATACCGTGTTTATCTGCATTGCAACCTCGTTTATCGGGCGGTTGAACTGTCTTGTGTAATTCAGCGAGACGGTAAGCCCGCCGATGTCAAATCCGCCCTTTACAACGAGAATTCCGCCCACGCACGCCGAAATTGCATACACCATATTGCAAAGCTGGTGCGTCACGGGACCCAAAATCCCCGAACGGAACTGCGCCTGCTCCTGCGCCGCGCGGAGCTTGCCGTTGAGGTAGGAAAACTCCTCGAGCGAGGTGTCCTCGTGATTGAAAACCTTAACCACCTTTTGCCCCGAAATTATCTCCTCCGAAAAGCCGTTTAGCATACCGAGGCTTCTTTGCTGGGCGGAGTACGCCGCGCGCCCTTTTTTCATGATAATGCGCGTTAAAATCATCAAAACGGGGGTGCTGATTATAGTTATCGCGCCGAGAATGGGATTTGTCACCATCATAAGAATTATCGTCCCAACAACGGTAAGCGCGCCCGAAATTATCTGAATAAGCGTGGTGTTGAGCATTTCCCCGACGGTGTCGGTGTCGTTTGTAAAACGCGACATAATGTCTCCCGCGGAATTTACGTCAAAATATCTCACGGGGAGAGTCTGAAGCTTGTCGAAAAGCTCTTTTCGCATACGCACAAGCGTTTTCTGCGACGCTTTCAGCATAAGCCGCTGCTGCGCCCACTGCGTGAAAACCGAAATTCCGTACACCGCCGCAAGGAAGATAAGCCACCCTAAAAGTCCCTTTATTCTGTCTGATAAATCGGGGTTTGCGGGGTCGAAGTAAATAAACCTGTTGATTATCGGGCGCAGAAGATACCCCGCCGCAAGCGTTGACGTTGTGTTTGCAATCGAGCATAATAACGCCGCCGCGATAAGCCCGCGCTCCTGTGAAACGTATTTTACAAGCCTTACCGCCGCCGCTTTTGTGTTATGCGGCTTGCCGCCCGCGTTCATGGCGCGTTCGCGCCCCGCGCCCCTGCCGAGATCTATTTGCTTTTTCTTCGCCGCGGTTGCCTTTATGCGGCTGTATTTTTCCTCAATCCGGGAGTTTATCTCGGCTGAATTTTTCTTATTCATCATCAGAGTCCTCCCCGCCGTCGGTCTGCGAGAGATAAATCTCCCTGTATTCCTCGCAGGAATTTACAAGCTCTTTATGCGTTCCTATGCCTGTAATTTTCCCGTCATTTAAAACTATAATCTTGTCCGCGTCCTTTACCGAGGAAATTCTCTGCGCGATGATAATCTTCGTTATATCCGGCAGCTTTTCCCTGAGGGCTTTTCGTATCCCCATATCGGTAGCGGTGTCCACCGCCGAGGTTGAGTCGTCGAAAATCATAATTTTCGGGGACTTCAAGAGGGCTCTTGCTATGCAAAGCCGCTGCCGCTGACCGCCCGAAAGATTTGCTCCGCCCTGTCCGATTTCATAATCGTATTTTTCGGGGAAGGAGGTTATAAATTCGTGCGCGTGAGCTATTTTGCATGCCTCCTCCAATTCCTCATCGGAAGCGTCCTCGCGCCCCCAGCGGAGGTTTTCAGCGACTGTTCCCGAAAAAAGCGTGTTTTTCTGCAAAACGACCGAAACGTTCTCGCGAAGCTGCGAAGTCGAAAGCTCGCGGACGTTCACGCCGTCCACGAGAACCTCTCCGAAATCGGTATCGTACAATCTCGGGATAAGCGACACAAGCGTCGTTTTTCCCGAACCCGTAGAACCGATTATCCCGACGGTTTCTCCCGAATTTATCGAAAAGCTTACGTTGTCCAGAACGGGCTTTTTCGCGTCCTTGAAATAGCGAAACGTGACGTTTTTAAATTCCACAGAACCGCTTTTTATCAGGTGATCCTTTTGCTTTGCGCCCTCGTCTGAAATGTCGGGAACGGTGTTAAGCACCTCGGAAATTCGCTTGTCGGAAGCCGCGGCGCGGGTGCCTTGCAGGAAGATGTTAGCGAGGAAATTCAGCGCGGTGAGAATTTGCGACAAATAGGTGATAAACGCCGTAAGCGTGCCGATTTCCATAGAGCCTATCATAATCTGTCTGCCCGCCGTCCACACCACCGCAAGCGTTGTGACGTTCACCGCAAGCGCGGACACGGGCTGCATTAAAATCATCATTTTCAGCGCGCGGACGCTTTTTTCCATAAGCGCGGTGTTTATTTTCGAGAATTTTTCCTTTTCAAAATCCTCTCTTACAAAGGATTTAATTACCTTAACTCCCGTGACGGTCTCCCCCACGCCCGAATTCAGCGCGTCGATATGCTCCTGCATTACCGTGTATCTCGGGGAAGCGGTTTTTATGATAAGAAAGGTTGCCAACGCCAGAAACGGCACAACAATGAAGATTACCCACGCGATATCGGGGCTTAGCACAAACGACATAATAAGCGCGCCGATAAGCATAACGGGGCTTCTGAAAAAGCCGCGCAGGAGGGTCTGCATAAAGGATTGAATTTGAGTGATGTCGTTGGTAACGCGGGTTATCAGAGAACCCGTCGAAAAGCGGTCTATATCCGAAAAGGACAGCGTCTGTATTTTCGCGAAAACGTCTCTCCGCACGCCCGCGGCAGCCCTCGCCGAGCCCTTTACCGCGAAATATGCTCCGCACACGCCCGTTATCAGCATCATAACCGCCACCGCCAGCATAAGCGCACCGTTTTTGAGTATGTACGGAATATCGCCGTTTGCCGCGCCGCGGTTTATAATATTCGCGTTGATAAACGGGAGCATAAACTCGCCCGACGCCTCCAGCACCATAAAAAACGGCCCTAAAAAGAAGCACGCGCGGTTTTTCCTTATGTGTTCACGGTATTTTTTTAAGTCTGCCATTATTTTCCTCTCATAATGAATAATAAAATGTATTTTCAGGCTGTTGAGAAAGTCGCAGATACGAGGAAGAGACTTGTTGGCTAGCCTTTGTGGCTGCCAACGAGGCTCTGACGAAGTAGATGCGGCTTTATCGACAGCCTAACCCTTCTCCATTGCATGAATTAACTCGGAGTAAAACCCTCCCTTTTCGAGAAGCTCCCTGTGCGTGCCCTGCTCGACAATATGCCCCGACCGCATGACAAGAATACAGTCCGACTCGCGTATAGTCGACAGCCTGTGCGCCACAACAAAGCTGGTTCTTCCGCGCATAAGCTCGTCAAACGCGCTTTGAATTTTCATTTCCGTGCGGGTATCGATTGAAGAAGTCGCCTCGTCGAGGATAAGCATCGGCGGCGGGGAAATCATTATCCTCGCTATCGACAGCAGCTGCCGCTGACCGCCCGAAAGCTCTCCGCCGTCGGAAATTACCGTGTCATAGCCCTTCGGAAGCCGTTTTATAAACCCGTGCGCGTGAGCCGCCTTCGCTGCCGCTACTACCTCCTCGTCGGAAGCGTCGGGCTTGCCGTAGCGGATATTTTCGCGGACCGTTCCCTTAAACACCCATGTTTCCTGCAATACAATCCCGAAATTCGAGCGCAGGCTGTTTCGCGTAAGCTCCTTTATCGGAACGCCGTCCGCGAGAATTTCCCCCGAAACCGTATCGTAAAACCGCATAAGCAGATTTATAAGCGTCGTTTTCCCGCAGCCCGTGGGACCTACTATCGCAATATGACTGCCGCTTTTTACCGTGAGATTGAGGTTCTCGATAAGCGGTTTTTCGGGCGAATACGAAAAGCTGACGTTTTTCATTTCCATTTGTCCCGAACAGTTTTCCAAAACGCGTTTTCCGTCGTCGGAGGACTCCTCCCGCTCGTCTATAAACTCAAAAATTCTCGCCGCCGAAGCAAGGGCGTTCTGAAGCTCGGTTACAACGCCGGAAATTTCGTTAAAGGGCTTTGTGTATTGGTTTGCATATTGCAGAAAAGCCGTAAGATCCCCCACCGTAAAGCCGCCCGACAGCGCGCGCAACGCCCCGAAAACGCCCACGCCCGCATAGACTAAGGAGTTTACAAAGCGCGTGGAGGGGTTTGTAAGCGCGGAATAAAACTGCGCTCTCACGCCGCACACGCAAAGTCTTGCGTTTATCTCGCGAAAACGCTCCTCGCAGGCGGACTCGCAGCCGAAAGCCTTTATAAGCTTCTGGGAATTTATCCGCTCGTCGATAAATCCCGTAAGCTCGCCGCGGATAGCCGACTGTTCGCGGAATTTGTTATAACAAAGCTTTGAAATCACCGCCGCCACCGCAAACGAAAGCGGAGTTAAAACGACCACCACAAGCGTTATTTTCCAGTTGAGAGTTACCATAAAAAACAGCGTTCCGAGAATGGTAACCACCCCCGTGAAAAGCTGACTGAAGCCCTGCAAAAGCCCGTCCGACACCGCGTCAACGTCGTTTACGGCGCGGCTTATAATGTCGCCGTGAGAACGCGCGTCGATGTACGCCAGCGGCAGCCTTTGCAGGTGCGCGAAAATATCGCAGCGCAGCTTTTTTACGGTTTTGTGGGTAATTTTGTTGGTGCAGAAATACATCAGCCACTGAAGCACCGCCGCCGTGGGAATTATAATCCCGATTTTCAGCAAAATCGGCGACATTGCCGAAAAATCCGTGCCCGACGCGGTAATGCAGTCCACCGCTTTTCCGATAAGAACGGTTGTATACAGCGACAGCAAAACGCTCCCCGCCGCGCAGAACAACGCCGCGAGTATAAGCAAAATCTGCCCCTTAAGGTACTTTAAAAGCCTTGCGAGGGCGTTCTTTTTGGACAGCTTATTCATGTGCGCCCTCCTCAATCCACGAATTTATTTCCTCCTCGGAATATTGCGTAAGGCAAATTTCGCGGTAAACCGTGCAATTTTTAATAAGGCTTAAATGCGTCCCGATACCGATGGCTTTTCCGTCGTCGAGAACGATAATTTTGTCCGCATGACGAATGGAATTCGCCCGCTGGGAAATAATCACCTTTGCGGCGGGAATTGCCTTCAAAGCCTCCCGCAAAGCCGCTTCTGTCGCGTAATCAAGCGCGCTTGCGCTGTCGTCGAATATGATGATTTCGGGGTTCCGGGCGATAGCCCGCGCGATTGTAAGCCGCTGCTTCTGACCGCCCGAAAAGTTTTTTCCGCCCTGCAAAACCGTGTAATCCAGCCCGCCCGAAAGATTGTCGGTAAATTCTCTCGCCTGCGCCGCCGAAAGAGCGTTTTGCATAGCCTCGTCCGAAATATCGTCCCGCCCGAGCGACAAATTATCCCGAAGCGTTCCGGAAATAAGCTCGGCTTTCTGCGGGACAACCGCGCAAAGCCGCCGAAGCTCCTCTGTCGGAAAATCGCGCACGTCCGCGCCGTTTATGAGAATTTCCCCCTCGGTGCGGTCGTAAAACCGACAAAGGAGGTTTGCAAGCGTGGTTTTCCCCGAACCCGTGCCGCCGATAACGCCGAGCGTTTCCCCGCGCCCGAGCGTAAAGGAAATATGCTCTAATGCGTTTTCGTTGTCGGTGTAGCTGAAGCTTACATCGCGGAATTCCGCGGCAGGAGCGTTCTCGTCTGTTTTCGGAGAGCTTTTTCCGCCCTCAATTGACGGCGTAAGCTCAAAAATCTCGTTTATACGCGCAGACGAAGCCGCCGCCTTCGTGAAAATAGTTACCAAATTCGCAACAACCACCAACGCCAGCGAAATCTGCGTCATATAGTTCACGAGAGCGATAACTCTGCCCTGCGTGAGCCCGTCTATGCCGCCGTCGGCAAAGCTTCCGCCGAAGTAGACTATCAGAAGATATGCAACGTTTACCGCTATAAAAATCGCGGGATTTAACAGCGCGTTTATCCGCCCCGCCCGCACGGCAAAACGGCGGTATTGCTCCGCCTCCTCGTCAAAACGCCCCTTTTCATAGTCCTGCCGCGAAAAAGCCCTCACCACGCGCACGCCCGAGAGGTTTTCACGGGTAATACGGGTTATTCCGTCAAGAGCGGTCTGCTGTTTTTTAAACAGCTTTACCGTCGCCTTCATCACGGGGAACATAACCGCCACTATCGCCGCCATCGCTCCGAAAAATATCAGCGACAGCCTCGGCGAAATCGAAAACGCCATAACGGACGCTCCCACGACCAAAAACGGGGCTCTTACCACTAAGCGTATCAGCATCGCCACCGCCTGACCTACGGCGTTTACGTCGTTTGTAACGCGGGTTACCATTGCCGCAGGACCGATTTTGTCAATTTCCTTATAAGACAGCGTGTTGATATGATGATACAAATCATCGCGAAGACGTGTTGCAACGCCCTGCGAAGCCGCGCTTGCCATATATTGGCAAATAAGCGCGAAAGTAAGTCCCAACGCCGCAAGCAGCACCAAAATAAGCCCGCGGCTTTTGATATAGGCGGCGTCGCCGTTTTTTATGCCTACGTCGATTAAATCCGCCATTACAAGCGGCACGATAAGCTCGAAAACCGCCTCGGTAAACTTGCAGACGGGTCCTATTGTCACATGCGGGAGAAATTCCTTCAGATAACGGGCAAGCTTGAACAAGCTATCCCTCCTCGTTCTACTTTTTAAATAATTTTTAAATCAAGTATCTCTAATAGACTGCCGAGAAGGCTCTGACGAAGTAGGCGGGGCTTTATCGGCAGCCTATTCTTATTATATAACATTTTTTTCATTTTGTAAATACCAATTTTTGTGTGCAGTTGCCTTAATTTTGTTGTTGACAAAATCACGGGTTTCTGTTATAATGTATATTATAAGGGCAAAAGTTTTCCGAAAGGAGCAATGTATGAAGAAACGTTTTATAAGCATGTTGCTTGGAGCAGTGCTTGCTTTGGGAGTGTTCAGCCCGTCCGCGGGTCAGATTTTCGGTGCGGCGAACACCGCATATGCCGAAGAGGCACTTTCCGTAAAGGCGAATTTTAAATCAGGAAAATATACGATAAGCGGAATGCTTAAAGTAAAGCTTACCGCGTCGCAAAGCGGTGCTAAGATATATTACAGCCAGAACGGCGCGGCTTTCCGCGAATATACCGACAGGGTAAACATAGTAAAAAACTCCACTTTGCAGGTGTACGCTGTTAAAAACGGCGTTAAGAGCGAGACTGTTACATATAATTACAAGCTTTCGCCGAACATTACGTTCATTACAAGAGACAACGCAAACGGCACTAAAACCGTATGGCTTAATTGTGCGATGTCGGGCGTTAAGCTCTATTATACAACCGACGGTTCAACTCCTACTCAGCAGTCTGCCCTTTATAAAAACAACGCCATTACAATAACCAAAACCACTGTTATAAAGGCTATCGGCGTAAAATCCTCGTGGGAGACGCGCTCTGTTTTAAAGAGGTTTGAAATTGCGGGAACGGTTCAGGAAACCACGCCTTCAAAACCCGTTGAAACAGAGCCCGAAACACAGGCTTCCGCTTCCGTTTTGGATAATTATACCTCAAAATGGTATTATAACCAACTTAGCGCAACTCAGAAAAAGGCTTATGCGAGACTTTGCGATCTGGCGAAAAATGTCGGCTCGGAAACGTCGCTTTCCGACCTCAACATTACCTTTGAAGAGCTTAACAGGATATACTGGGCGTTCGACTATGACAATCCCCAGTTTCTGGAGCTTGGAAACGGCTACGGATATTCGTATTATCCCGGTTATAACAAGGTTGTCAGCGCGAAAATAAGCTACGGCAGGTCAAAAAACGCGGTTGCGTCGATAAAGACCTCGTTCCTCAACACGGCGAATAAGGTTATTGCCGAGGCTTCAAAGAAAACAAGCGATTATGACAAGCTGCTGTACATACACGACTGGATAGTAAACAACACCCGATATAACGCAAACGGTCCCGCGTACAAAAGCGAGGCGGACGGTCCGATAGTATACGGCGAGGCGTTGTGCGAGGGCTATTCAAAGGCGTTTATGTATCTGGCGCAGTCGCTGGGATTTCAGTGCATTTGCGTTGTCGGCACAGGAAACGGCGGCGACCATATGTGGAACATGGTAAAATTAGGCAACAACTGGTATCACGTTGACGTGACATTTGACGATCCGATTGTGTCGGGCGGCGGTTCGGTTTGCAGGCACGATTATTTCCTTGTAAGCACCTCCACGATAAGCTACGATCATAGAATAGACAATCCTGTCGCCGTTCCGAGCGCAACTAAGGATTATTGAGGGTGAATTTATGGCAAAGCGATTTGATAAAAAACCCGACAAGCGATTGGAACGCACAATCGCGCGAAACTGGCTGATATGCGGAATTACCGCCGCACTTATAATCGTTCTGACGATTATGTCAAGACTGGGATAATAATAAAAAAAGAACGTCCTTTTGGGACGTTCTTTTGTTTTGTAAACAGCTTTTTATGCCGAAAGCTTTTCCAGTGCCGCAAGCCTTACGCACACGCAAAACAGCTCCATTGCGCGGCGAAGATCCGCCACCGACGGATATGTCGGCGCAATGCGGATATTGCTGTCGTGGGGATCGCGCTTGTAGGGGTAAGTAGCTCCCGCGTCGGTGAGAACCACTCCCGCCTCCTTCGCGAGCTCAACCACGCGCTTTGCGCAGCCCTCGGGCGCGTTGAACGAGATGAAATACCCGCCCTTAGGGTGAGTCCATTTGCCTATTCCGAGCGGCTGGAGCTCCTTTTCAAGCATATATTCCACCAGATCGAATTTCGGCTTTATAATCGCGGCATGAGCCTTCATATGCTTTACAATGCCGTCGTAGTTCTTGAAAAATTTTGCATGACGAAGCTGGTTTAACTTGTCAAAGCCGATAGTCTGGAACGCCATCTGCTTTTTAATGAAGTTGATGTTGTTTTCGGACGCGCAGATTACCGCAAGACCGCCGCCCGGGAACGAAATTTTCGACGTTGACGAAAACTCGAAAACCATATCGGGATTTCCCGCCTTTTTGCACTCCTCGATGATGTTTAGAAGCGTATCATGGTCGTCGGAAAGATGGTGAACGCAGTAGGCGTTGTCCCAGAATATGCGGAAATCCTTTGCGGCGGGCTTCATATTCGCCAGACGGCGGACAACCTCGTCGGAGTATGTAATTCCCGTGGGGTTGGAGTACATCGGCACGCACCAGATGCCCTTTACCGTCTCGTCCGACGCCGCAATGCGCTCTACCTCGTCCATATCGGGACCGTCGTCCTTGTATTCAACCGTTATCATCTCAATTCCCAACGCCTCGCACATCGCAAAATGGCGGTCATAACCGGGAGCCGGGCAGATAAACTTCACGCTGTCGTACCTGCACCAGGGCTTCTCGCTGCCGTAAACGCCAAGCTGCAACGCCCTTATAATAGTGTCGTACATCATCTGAAGCGACGAGTTTCCCCCGACGATAACCTCGTTTGCGGACACGCCCAGCATATCCATAAAAAGCTCCTTCGCCTCGGGAATGCCGTCCAGAACGCCGTAGGAGCGGCAGTCCGCGCCGCTTTTCGACGTGCAGTCGCCGTCAAGGCAATGCAGAAGCATATTTATCGACAAATCAAGCTGTTCGGGCGCGGGAATTCCCCTTGCCATAGTAAGTTTCATACCCTTTGACTTAAGCTCCTCGTACAGCTTTTCAACGGTCTGTTTTTCCGCGGCAAGCTGTTCCTTGTTCATTTCGCTGTATAACATTGACATTTATCCTTTCAAAAATATATATTCTGAGAATACCTTTGTTATTATATCACAGTCGGGTGTTTTTTGCAAGTGTTTTTTTGAAAACTTGCAAAAAATCGTCGAAAACACAAAAAAACGCGCAGCAAACACGCGTTTTTTGCAATATTGCACAACATTTCCTCACCGAAGCCTACTTGACTTACTTATCAAGTTCCTCTCCGAGGAACTCTTCATCGTCTTCGGTATTGTTCACGATTTCGCGCAGGCGGAACAGCTCGATAATATTCTGTATTCTTCTGTGGACAAATTTCACGTTAAAGGGCTTTGAAATCATATCCTGCGCGCCCATATCATACGCCTTCGCCAGAGCCTTGTTCGAGGAATCCGCGCTTATGATAAACACGGGAACCTTCTCGGAATATTTGTTTTTGTGAAAATAATCCAGCAGCCCGAACCCGTCCATAACAGGCATCATAAGATCCGACAAAACCGCGCAGATTTCGTCCTTGTGCTTTTCGTACTCCTCAATGCCCTTAAACCCGTTTTCAGCTTCCATTATATTGTAATCCGGGAACAAATCGCGCAGAATTGCGCGGTTGAACTCAAAATCATCGACGATAAGAATGGTATTCTTTTCCATAATCTGCCTCCCAAAGAGCGTCCTCTCTTTACAATATATAATTATACCACACTTTTCAAAAAATGTCAAGTTACCTCTTGTAAAAATCGGAGAAATGTGTTATAATTACGGTATAGGGAACTTTTTTTGATATAAAGGGGTTATTTTTATGAAATTCTGCAAAAATATACTTTCATTTATCATGGCGGGGACGCTCGCACTGTCGGCTGTGCCGCTCGCAGAGCTCCGGGCATTTGCCGCCGACAAGGACGATGAAAAAACCTTCGACGGGCGTTACCGTCTGGACGACCGCGTAAACGAAAGCGGCTGGAGATTTAAGACCTATTCCGAGGACCCCGACACCTACGAAAAGCTTGTAAAATACATGTTCGGAAGCGACCTTTCTAAGGTTACATACAGAGATCTTCAGGACGAATCCTACCTTGACCTCGGCGGGGCGGGTCTTACCGAGCTGCCTATGGACATTCTGAAGTACATGACGGGGCTTACCTCTATCGACCTTTCGGACAACTACCTCACAAACGACGATGTTCGCGATTTTAACGCGAGAAGGCTTACAAGGCTTCGCACGATTGATTTAAGCGGCAATTTCCTTACCTCCGTTCCAAGCTGGGTGGTTTCAAGCGACGCCTCGACAAAGCGTCTGGAGGAGAATTTTATTAAGGGCTACGAGCCGAGAACCATAGAAACGCTCAGCTCGGCGTATTATTTTTCCGACGGCGACAGCATAAACCTCAGAGACTTTGAACGTGAAATTACGGACTCGGTGCGCTTTGACGACGGCAGCGAGATCCCCGAGGTGTGGCTTGACGAATTCGAAGGCGACATTTTAACGGCGGATCTTGAGGAATTCAAAAAGCTTGCGGGACTGAACGAAAAGAACGATAAAACGATAGTTTATACCAGCCCCGACAGCACGGTGGTGGATATTCCTGTAAGGCTCGGGGAATTTGCCGAAACGGCGGTTCAAGTTTACCTTATGAACGGGACGGATCTTTCGTCGGTTAAAATGCTGTTGGCTGCTCTTATAAACGAGACCTTGAACGCGTCGGCTTATACCGACAACTCCAAAAAGAATTACGAAAATGCGAAAAAAGTCGCTCAGGCAGTATACAATTCGGGGACAAATGATTTCGATATTTACAAAAACGCGTTTGATCGGCTGAATTCCGCACGCAGAGATCTCGAGGAGGTTGCAGATACAAACATCATGGGCGCGGTAAAGGCGTATATTGACGACAGCAAAAATTATCCCGAGGCAGATTATACCGTAAAGTCCTATGCGGAATTCAAGACCGCGCTGGACGGGCTTAATAATCTGCAAAAGGACAGCAAAAACGCCACCGCCGAGCAGGCGGAAACCGCTATAAAGCGTTTTCAGAACGCGCTTGCGGGGCTTGTCCCCACTTCGCTGAAGGTTCCCGAAAAAGCTCCGAAAACCGATTTTGAGGGGATTTACGGTCTGAACACGACAAAAAGTTACGAGGGTGCAACCCAAAACGGTCTTAAGTATAAATGGCTGTTTTCGGGGAAGAATATTACCGCGCCCGCGGAGTTCAACCCCGAAATTAAAGATACCGACGCCGCCGAGCCCGATATTCTGTTGGATTCGGGCAGTGCGGGAAGCTATCTCCTGTTTTCGACAGTCCAGACGGGGGCGTTCCCGGGTAAAGGGACTCTTACAATAAGCCCCGTTCCGGACGGGTTTGCCGATGGGAAATATTACCTTTACAAATGGGACGGCTCGGGCAAAAAAGGCGTTCTTGAAAGCGAAGTAAACGTTAAAAACAAATCCGTAAGCGTTTCGCTGTCCGAGGGCGGGCTGTACTACATAGGTAAGACGCTTAATAATCTTGATTTTTCGTCCGAGGAATTTCAGGCTGACGACGAGGCAAAACGCATCGTAACGCCACTTTCGCTCGGATATACCGTGTCTAACTTTAAAAACAAGCTTATCTACGGCAAATATGCCGAAATACGTGACAAAAACGGCGCGTTGGTTTCAAATTCGTCGCGCGTTATCACGGGAATGACCGTTAAAGTGCCGGGCAAAGACGCGTATACCATATACGTTATGGGAGATATCGACCAAAACGGCAGAGTAAACATCGGCGACGCTTCGATGCTGGCGATTTTGTCTTCTCAAGACGCTATTACGCCGGAAATTCTTCTGTACGGCGACGCCGACGGCAACGGCAGAATAAATATTAACGACGCGACAAAAATCGCGCAAATCGTCGCAAATGACGGATAAGCCTTGACGCTCTGAAGAGGGGAAAATATGAACACAAAGACAATTACCGAAAACCGACAGGTTCGGCACGAATATTTCATTATCGAAAGCTATGAGGCGGGAATTGAGCTTTTCGGAACGGAAGTAAAGTCCATTCGGCAAGGCGGAGTGAATCTTAAAGATTCGTGGATATCCATTGACGGCGGCGAGGCGTTCGTCCGCGGAATGCATATCGCGCCTTACGAAAAGGGAAATATCTTCAACCGCGACCCGTACCGCCCGAGAAAGCTGCTGCTGCACAAAAAAGAGATAATGAAACTGTACGGGCAGGTGAAACAGGGCGGATTTACGCTTATTCCCGTGTCGATGTATTTCAAGGACAGCAAGGTTAAGGTTCAGGTAGGACTTTGCAAGGGCAAAAAGCTCCACGACAAGCGCGAGGACAGCCGCGTGCGCGACGCGGGGCGCGAGATAGAGCGCGCGCTGAAAGCGAGGAATAAATGATGAAAAAACGTGGCATTGCGGCGGTTTTGGCGGCGATAACGGTTTTGCCGATGTCGGGGTGTTCCGCGGTGAGGTGGATTGCCGACGACGCTAAATACCGCGCAGAACAGGCTGTTATGCGGATGAAATTTGAGGAAATGCTAAACGACGCAGACGAGGCGCTGTGTTACAACGACAGCACGTATTTCGGCGACAGCCTTATGAATTCGCAGTTTTACAGGAATTCTGTGCTGGTGGATTACGATAATATGCTGGTGGGATTTTTGTTCAACAGCGCGGGAGATTGCTACTATGAATATCATCTAAAAGAAAGCGCGCCCGTAAACGGTCTTGTGCAGGCTCGCGGGGAACTTCACGAGCCCGGCGCGGAGCTTTTGACCTATTATCCCGATGAAGATAATCCTCACAGAACGTGCGCCGTGAGCATTGTTATGGCGGACGGAAAAGTCTACTCGATCGAGAATTTGACCGAACAAGACACGGGATATACCATGTTTTTGAATTTACATAAGGGTATGGAGCTTGGTGAGGAAGAGGAAACGTGGGCTGAAATCTGCGGGGAAGACCGCCCCGATACACCATATGGAAAGCTCCACGACTAGATTTTGTGAATAATGCATAAATATTCCCGAAGAAATTCGGGAATATTTGTTTATTTAGTACCTTGCAATACAAAATACTTTGGTTTATAATAGAGTTATAAGGCAGGAAACAATTTCACATAACAAAAGTACCTCCAACCCAATTATGAACAATACCTAAAATTTTAAAAATGTGAAAAATGTGAACAATGTGAACACTTCCCCAAAGCGTTTCCTGCCTTTACTTATAAAAGGCGGTGAATTTATGAACTCTCAATTAAAGCGCGGAACGCTCGAGCTTTTGGCTTTGTGCGTGGTAAGCCGCGGAGACTGCTATGGATACGAACTTGTAAACCGCATTTCAAAATGTATGGAAATTACCGAGGGCACTATCTATCCGCTTATGAAACGCCTGCGCGACGGCGGGCTTATAGAAAGCTATCTTGAAGAATCGCCCGAAGGTCCGCCAAGAAAATATTACAAGATTACCGACGCGGGAAACGACGAGCTTAGACGGCTCTGCGACGAATGGACGCGCTTTTCCGAGAGCGTAAATATGCTGTTGAAAGGGGAATTTTCCGATGAAAGCGACAAGTAAACAGGAGTTTTTCGATCTGCTGAAATATGAACTTAACCGGGTAGGCATAGAGGACACCGCCGATATATTTGCCGATTTTGAGGAGCATTTTTCCGACAGCGCGATGCGGGGAATTCCCGAGGATCAGACGGCGGAACAGCTCGGCGATATTAAGGAAATCGCCCGCGGGTATCTCAATCTTGAAAGCTCACGGATAAACTCCATTATCGCCCGCGACAACGAGCGCAAAAAGGTTTCTCTTACAAAGTCCGGGCAGAGCTTTCCCGCGGATCTTTCGCTTTTGAATTCCGCGAGGGATATTGCAAATTCCGACAACATTCGCGAATACACTCCAAAGCATTTTTCAGAAGAGATTTATCCCAACTCCGCAAGGACTGCAAACGGCGGGAATTCTCAGAGTACGCAGAATACGCAGAATGCTCAAAATGCTCAAAATGCTCAGAATACGCAAAACGCGCAAAGCTCGCAAAACACGCAAAATAATCAGGGTACTCCGACAGTTGCCGAGGCGTTTTCGCAGGCGGGAAAAGCCGCTCTTGACGCGGCAAAGGTCACGGGGCATGCGATTGCCGACGCTTTCGGGAAAAACGGCGTTAAGGAGGCGGTTATCGGCGCGGGAAAATCCGCCGCAGACGCGGTAATGAGCGCGGGGCGGGAGGCTGTGAACCATGTTAAAGAACACAACGCCCGAAAAGCAGACAGCGTGCCGCACCCGAAGGACGATTTCCGCGCGAACAACTCCTCCTCCCGCAAGGGGGAAATTCCCCCGCAGAACGGCAAGGCAAAAACCGGCAAATTCAAGTTTATCGACGTGTCGGGGCAGAAAATGAACGTAAACGGCAGTAAGCTTGCGGGTGCGCTGCTGCTGGACATGTTTTTGTGGAGCTGGCTTTTGCCGACGATATTCTCGCTGTCGGTGGCGGTGCCGGGAGAGCTTGCAATTTCCTGCTGCGGCGAGGCGTTTTACACATTTTTCCACCACAGCTACAACTTCTTCAGCCGAATTTTCCTGACAATAGCTCTTCTCGCCCTCGCGGTGATATTGCTGTGCTGTCTGATAAAGCTTGTGACGCTGGGGCTGCGGCTGGTGCGGTTTATTGTAAATCAGCATATCCGCGCGCTGTATGATCTGTAAGGGGGGAGAAACGTGAAAAAGGTTTTTGCGATAGCGTTAATCGTTTGTATTGTAAACTTTATCCTTTTCGGCGTCTCGCAGTGCGTTGATTATACGTTTACGAGTTATTCAAACGGTGCAAACTCATCAATGGTGTACGAGGAGCGCAGCCTGTGCATTTTTGACTCCGAGCTGACGGAATGCACAGAAAGCTGGAGGATAAACGACGAATTCCCGAATATTTTCCTTAACACCTCGGGCGTGAGGGTGATTGTCGACCAGTGGGACGGCGACCAGATTGCGATTTCGGCGGACGCTTCGGACGGGAAGGTGCATGTTTCGGCGTACTATGGCGGCACAGACTCGCACGACCTCACGATAACCGCCGCACGCCCCGGAATCGGTTTTGGCGCGGTGGTTACGATAAAATTCCCGCAGAACATTTACGAAAATCTGGAGATAAAGCACGGCTCGGGAGAGCTTTTCGTATCGGATCTTTACGCGCGTAACAACGACATCTCTGTAGGCTCGGGAACGCTTGCGTTCGGCGGAAATTCGGATTTCAGGTCGGACCTGTTCCGGCTGTCGCTGACCTCGGGAAAGGTTTCCGTTGACAGCCTGAACACCAACCTTGCAGAGCTTACGGGGAACTCGGGAAAGCTGTACTGCGAGTTTGCCGAGAACGCTCAAAAGGCGGAAAACTTTTCGCTTGAGCTGAACTCGGGCACGGCGGCTGTGAAAAACCTTTCTGCCGCAGACTGTACTGTTACGGTTGGTTCGGGCAAGGTTTACGGCGATATAAAAACCGATAATCTGAATATGAGTATGTCAAGCGGAAGCGCGGAGATTGCTCTTGCGGCACTTACCGCGGGCGCGGACATAGGCGTTACCAGCGGAAAAGCGAATTTCTATATACCCGCAAGCGGCGGAGACATTTTCCGGTGGATAGGCTCGGGCACAATGAAAATAGACGCTTACGGCGTGAAAGAGACGCTTTCAAGCGACGACAGCGGAGGTATGCACACGGTAGGCATCGGAGGCACTACGATAAGCGCAAGTGTGAATTCGGGAACGGTCGGTTTTTACGAATATGAAAGCCGCCCCGACTTCCCCGAGGATTTCAACGAGCTTTCGGATCTTCGCCGTTCCGTCAAACCGGTCATAGTGGACACAGGCAGCGATTATGAACCCAATATAAGCACCGCAAGCGGCATCCAAAGCACCACTATTCCCGATTCGGAAATAACTTCCGTCAGCGTTGAAAGCAGCATACCCGTCGAGGTTTCGAATATTACCGAGGTTTCCGAAGTGCCGACAGAACCGGGGGATTATTCGGAGGTTTCATCATGAGAATAACCCTGTTTAAAACGCGGTATGTTTTCAAAGCTCCGCGCGGGAAAAGCTCCTCGGAGCTTTCGGAAAGCGAAATGAAACAGCATATCCGCGTTAAAAGAATAATTTCACCGTCCGCGGTGAGAGGTATTAAAAGCAAAAACAGCATTGCACGAAAGGAGTATCAATATGGCTGAAAAACAAGTGTACACGTTTAACAACGAGATTGACGAGGTGGAGGTGGGTTCTCTCGGGGCGAAAATTATCGTTCAAAGCTATGAAAACGACGTAATCACCGCCGAGTATGAAAACCCCTCCGACAAGCCCGAACTTGTGGCGGTTCTGTGCGGAAAACGCCTTACCCTGAAGGAAACGCCCACGCTTAAAATTTTCTCTTCTAAGCCCACGGAGGGTTATCAGATCACGGTAAAGCTCCCCAAAAAGACCTTCAAACGCCTTTGCATAAACACCGCAAGCGGCGGCGCGGAGCTCTCGGACGAGGATCTTAGCGCGGAGCAGCTTTCCCTCAACACCGCTTCGGGGAACATCAAAATTTGCGCGTTTTTCGAGAATGTGAAGATAAAATCCGCCTCGGGAAGCGTGGAGCTTAAAAATCCCACGCAAAACCGCGCAAAATCGCTTAAAATTTCCGCCGCGTCGGGAAGTGTTGACGTTTGCGGATACAAATCCGAATGCTTTTCGGTAAGCTCCGTTTCGGGGAAAACCTCGGTTTCGGGAGCGTCGGGCTTAGGTGAAATCCATGTAACCTCGGGGACGGTTGACGTAAACTATTCCGAGTGGGACAACGACCTTAAAATAAGCGCGGTGTCAGGCAACGTGAATGTTTCGCTCCCGCAAAACAGCGGCGCGGACATTCGTTTTGACGGCGTTTCGGGCGCGGTCCGCACCGACCTCGGAAACGCCTCGGGAAGCTTTATCCACCTCGGCAAGGGTACAAACGGCAGCTTCGGCGGCGACAACCGCCACGCCTTGACGGTTAATCTTGTAAGCGGAACGGTTTCTGTAACCACGGCAAACGATGAAATTCAGGCATAAGGAACGCTTTGCCGCATAGGCGTTCTTTGGCAATAAAAAAAAGAGCCTCTGTTTTAAAAAACAGAGGCTTTTTTCATTCGTTGATATCTTCCAAATAACACTTCTCCATAGTCTCATAAAATTCGGGCATTGCCTTTTTAAAATTCAGCGGCTTGAACGTCACGGAGTCCACAAACCCGTGCGAACTTGTCCCCTCGGCAAGAACAGCCGTATCACCCTTTTTCGTGACGGAATATGCAAACTCAATCCTCGCGGGAGTAAGCCGAGTTATCCGCGCAGTGATAAGCAAAACATCGTCGTATTTCGCGGGCAATTTGTATTTGCAGGAAATCCCCGTCACGGGGAGCATTACCCCGCCCTTTTCCATCTCGGAATAGCTCATTCCGACAGCCTTGATATAATCCGTCCGCGCAATTTCGTACCAGACAGGATAAGTCGCATGGTGAACAACTCCCATACAATCGGTCTCGGCATAGCGCACCGTAATTTCCGTCACATTCGGCATTTTATTCCCCTCTGCCCTCTCTTTTCGACTGGTAAAGCCCCGCGCAGAATGCGAGAATTCTGTCGGGGACAAGCTTTGCCCCGTAAATCAACGCCTTTGTAAACGCATTTTCGGTAATCAAAAATTCCCCGCGCAAAAGCTCGTCTATCGCATGCTCCGCAAGCTTCCCGCTTGAATACGGACGCGTTAAAAACCGCACGTTCGCCACACGGTCAAACTCCGTAGCCACAGGTCCCGGACACAGCACCGCCACCCGAACGCCGCTTTTTTTCGAGCGAAGCTCCTCGGCGACCGCCTGAGTAAGCCTTACAATATACGCCTTTGACGCGTAGTAGGACGAAAACCACGGTCCGGGGAGAAATCCCGCCGCGCTTGCGGTGTTTAAGATAAAGCCGCACCCGCGCGCCGTAAAATCCTTCAAAAACAGCTTGAACAGCGTATGCACAGCCTTGATATTAACATCTATCATATCAAGCTCGTCCTGAAGGCTGCTCTCGGTGAATTCCCCGAACACGCCGAACCCCGCGTTGTTTATAAGAATATCAATCCTGTATTTTCTGACGCTCTCGTAAAGGCGTTTTACCGCGTTAATATCCGAAAGATCGGCGGTCACGCACTTCACACGAATGTCATACGCCGCGCATAGCTCTTCCTTCAGCTCCGACAGCCTGTCGCCCCTGCGCGCCGTGATAATAAGGTCTATGCCGCGCCGCGCAAGGCTTCTCGCCATATCTCGACCGAGCCCCGAGCTTGCGCCCGTCACCAATGCTATCATTTTTTATTCCTCCAAAATTCGGGATTTTTAGGTTTTTTTGGAAAATCACATCGGAAGCCTGTTGTCAATGCAAAACGGAGCAAGCGGCAGCCCGAAGCCGTTGAAAACGTGTATTTCGGCGTAATTTTTGCACAGATATTTCACGCCGCACGGATGCTCTATGCCGTCCGCGGTGAGGAAAATTCTCTCGCCCGAAACATCGGCAATAGCGGGGACATAATTCCCGTCCGAACCGCAGATTTCAAACCCCAGAGGCTCTCCGATTATTTTGAACCCGCCGCGCGCGTTGTCAAACTGAAGCTCCACCATATCGCCGCGCCAGATAGCGTTTTTCACCGTGGGAGCATACGCGCCGTCGCAGCCGCCGTACACAATATCCAACGCCTGCATAGCAAATCTGTGACCCACCGTGCGCTTGTCAAACGGGTGGAGATTGTCGCGCTCGCCGCAGTCCAGAAGCACCACCAGTCCCGTGTTTCTGATAGTTCTCCACGCACGCATCTGCGCCTGTCTTATAATATGCCAGCTTGTGCCGTCGGGGTCTTTCCCGCCGTACATAGGCAGTTGAGCTATAATAAACGTCAGCTCGTCGTCGTTCCAGTCGTCGCGCCAGTTTCGGATAACGTTTGTGAGGGAGGTGTAATACGCCTCGGGGTGAATTTCGTCGTTTTCGCCCTGATACCACCACACGCCGCCAATCGTATACGGCGCAATCCGCTTTATAAGGCACTCGTGAAGCAGCCCCGGTCTTTTGGGATTGCAGGGCGCGGGTTTATTGCGCGGCTTTAACCCGCAGACCTCCTCGCAGCCCGTGTCGGTGGGGTTTTCGGCGGTCGCGAAATACTCCTCGCGTTTTTTCGCCCATACAGAGTATACCCGTTCCCACTCGCGGTAATCCTCAATTGCCTTTTCGGGAGTGGTTGCAGCCATATAAGCGTCATATTCCTCGAAAAACACCGAGGTTTCGCCTATGGCGTGTTCCTTGTCCATCCAGCAGGACGCCGTTGTGCCGCCCCAGTTGCAATTAACTATTCCGACGGTAACTCCCAGATATTGGGACATCTCTTTAGCGCAGAAATACGCCGCCGCGCTCCAGTGAGCAGCCTCCTCCTTCTCGGTGAAATCGTGCCATTCGGTGGACGTTATCGCCTGCTCGTAATCCTCGTCGTAGGGGGTCTTTCTCGGCATATTAAAGCAGCGGACATCAGCCTCGTCGTTTTCGAGAGCCTCCTTGCCGCCCGTGGACTCGCAAAGCTCAAGCTGCATATTCGACTGACCGCCCGCAAGCCAGACCTCGCCTACCGCAATGTCCTCGAAAAACAGTGTATCATCGGGGTCGCCGTCGTCAATGGTCATTCTCATAAGGCGGCAAGCACCCATAGGCGGGAACACAACATGCCATTTTCCGCCCGTCACCGTACAGCTTGCCTGAAGTCCGCAGAACATAACCGTAACCTCCGTGCCGTCCTCGCCCGTGCCGAAGATGCTTATGTTTTTGCCGCGCTGGAGCACCATTCTGTCGCCGAAAAGCGGCGCAGTCTGAAATTTAGCCATACAAAAAGCCCTCCTGTCAGAATTTACACCTTATTAAAGATAAATTACTCACCATTATTTTACCACTTTAAGCCCAAATTGTCAAGAGCTATTATTATACAGCACGAAAATCAGTATTGACATTTTAGGACAACTATGGTATAATAGTATAAAATGTTAAGAACAAAAGCCGACAGAAAAAAAGGAGGATCACTATGCGACCCGCAATGAAAGAAGAAAAAATCGAGGAAATCCTTATCCACATCGACAGAAATATTCTCGACACCCGCCCCGAGCTTCTAAGATGGGTGAAGGAACGCGCGGGCTGGAGCTTCAACGACCTTAACACGTCGTTCAAGCGTGCAAGCGGTCTTACCATAAACAGCTATATCCGCAAGAGGAAGCTGTACTATGCGTATCTTATGAAAAAAGAAGACCCGCACAAGCCAAACGAGGTCATAAGCGGGTTTATCATGTGTTCGGGGGCGGTGGAGCTTTGTCACAGCTTTAAAAACGAATTCGGCGTAAACCTTACCGAGGCTCTCGAAAACCCCGGTATAATCAAAGACAACCGTTTAAACAGCGAGATTATCCACAAGGAATTCGTAAAGCTCCGCGCCGAGCAGGAGCTGCTTGAAGCGCAGCAAAAGGAATACGAAGATGATGAAGATTAAATTGCTTTTATAAACAAAAATCGGCGGTCGCAAAACCGCCGATTTTGATTTGTTTGAACATTAAACTGCTCTCTGTACAAGTCCCGAACGCAGACAGCGCGAGCACACATTCACTCTGCAAGGAGTGCCGTTTACGATAGCTCTTACCTTTTTGACATTCGGCTTGAAGGTTCTGTTCGAGCGTCTGTGCGAGTGGGAAACCTTAATTCCGAAAGCAACGCTCTTTCCGCAAATTTCACATTTAGCCATATATTAACACCGTCCTTCCACAATATTTGACTTTTTTACACGCTTAGAATAGTTATGTTTTTTATCAGTCACAACAAATATTATAACAGAAATCGGGGATTTTTTCAACCCCTTTTTTCAATTTGGAAAAGATTTGTAAGCTTTTACAAATTTAGCGGAATTTAACCGCAAATTTTTGTTAAAATACTATAAACCCTACCTTTTTCTGAACCTTCTGCAAGGTCTTGCGGGAAGCCCTAAACGCCTTCTCCGCACCCTTTTTCATGCAGTCCTCGATATAGCCCTTGTCTGCGGAAATTCTCTTAAATTCCGCCTGCATGGGAGCAAGCTTATCCGCGACAGCCTCCCCTACCGCAAGCTTGAACTCGCCGTAGCCCTTGCCCTTAAACTCGGACTCTGTTTCATCAAGGGTTTTTCCCGTAACCGCACCGTAAATGGACATAAGGTTTATAATGCCGTCCTTGCCCTCGCGCGCGCAGACCTCGCTCTCGCTGTCGGTGACGGCGCGTTTGAACTTGCGGATTATCGTGTCGCGGTCGTCAAGCACCCACACCGAGGCGTTGGGGTTCTCGTCCGACTTTGACATCTTCTTTGTCGGCTCCTGTAATGACATAACCTTCGCGGTAGCCTTGGTTATATAACCCTCGGGCATGGTGAACACATCGCCGTAAATTCCGTTAAAACGCTGGACAATGTTTCTCGCAAGTTCAAGATGCTGCAACTGATCCTGCCCGACGGGGACAAGATCCGCCTGATACAGCAGAATATCCGCCGCCATAAGCACGGGATAGGTGAAAAGCCCCGCGTTTATGTTCTCGGGGTGCTTTGCGGACTTGTCCTTAAACTGCGTCATGCGCGAAAGCTCCCCGAACTGGGTATAACACGACAAAATCCACGAAAGCTCGGCGTGATTGGGGTTATGCCCCTGCACAAAAAGCGTCGATTTTTCGGGGTCAAGCCCCACCGCAATAAGCAGCGCGTAGCTTTCCTTTATCTGCGCGCGGAGCTTTGCGGGGTCTTGCCGCACGGTTATCGAATGCAGATCGGCAATGCCGTAGGTGCAGTCGAACTCCTCCTGCATTTTCACCCAGTTTTGCATAGCTCCGAGGTAGTTTCCGAGGTGCGGAGTGTTTGTCGGCTGGATAAGGCTTAATATCTTCTTTTTCGGTTCGGTTTGTTCAATTTGTTCCATATGATACCCTTTCTTCTGGGAAAATTTGGTTATTTAAAGAAATCTTCGGCGCACCTGCCGAGAATTTCACAGCCCTTGTCAATTTGCTCGTCGGTAGGCGTCGAATAATTCAGCCTGAACGAATGCGAAACGCCGTTTTCGTCCGCAAGGAACGCGTTTCCGGGGACAACGGCAACCTTTTGATGAACGGCTTCGGTGCAGAAGGCGTTCATATCGTATTTTTCGGGGATAGTCGCCCAGATAAACAACCCGCCCTCGGGCTTTGAATAGCTTACGCAGTCGGGCATATATTTTTCGAGAGCGTTTTTCATTCTCGTGTACTTTTTAAGGTAAATTCCCTGCAAACGCTTGAGATGCTCGCCGAAATCGACGGTAGTAACAAATTTGTACGCCAGCATCTGAGCCCAGATGTTGGTGTGAACGGTGGAGGTCTGAAGTCCGACAACGGCTTTCTGAACAACCTCTCCCGCGCCGCAGAGATACCCGACCCGAAGACCCGGAGCGAGTACTTTAGAGAACGTCCCCGCGTAGAAAACATATCCCTCGTCGTCGAGCTGTTTATAGCTCGGAACGGGCTCTCCCGCAAAGCGCAAATCGCCGTAGGGGTTGTCCTCCAGAATGTAGACGGAATACCTCTTCGCAAGCTCCAGAACGGCGCGGCGGCGCGGAAGCGTAGCGGTGTTTCCCGTCGGGTTCTGGAAATTCGGAATGGTGTAGATGAATTTTGCGGTCGGATTTGCTTTCAAAGCCGCCTCCAGAGCCTCGGGCAGCATCCCGTCGCCGTCCGTCGGCACTCCGACAAGCTTTACGCCGTAGCTTCTGAAGGCGTTCAGCGAGCCGATAAAGCTCGGATCCTCGCAGAGAATAACGTCACCCTCGTTGCAGAGGATTTTCGCGGTGACTTCAATCGCCTGCTGCGCACCCGCCGTGACGATTACCATATCC
>CANRIQ010000009.1 GCA_947630655.1 uncultured Clostridia bacterium
AGCAATGCGATAAGCGTCAGCCGCTGGAGATAATTATTCTGCTGACGCTTATCGCATTGCTGCCGTCGATGCTTATTATGATGACCTGCTTTGCGAGGATTGTTATCGTTCTGGGATTTCTGCGAAGTGCCATGCAGACGCAGAATACCCCGCCGAATATGGTTCTTACGGGTCTTGCGTTGTTTTTAACGCTGTTCATAATGGCTCCCGTTTTTTCGGAGATAAACGAGGTTGCTTATCAGCCGTATGCTAACGAGGAAATTACGACAGAAGAGGCGTTGGAGGCGGCGGCTGTTCCGCTTAAACGCTTTATGTTAAAGCAGACAACCAACGACGATCTTCAGTTTTTTGTCGATTTGTCGAAGGCGGAAATCCCCGAGGGCGGTATGACGGATGAATATAAGGAAAACGATCTGCCGCTTACGACTATCGTTCCCGCGTTTATGATAGGCGAGCTTAAACGCGCGTTCCAGATGGGATTTATGATATTCCTGCCGTTTTTGATTATAGACATCGTTGTCGGAAGCACGCTTATGTCCATGGGTATGATGATGCTCCCGCCCGCGATGATTTCGATGCCGTTCAAGATACTGGTGTTTGTGCTGGCGGACGGCTGGAATTTGATGATAGGTTCTATTGTTGCAAGCTACAACTTGTAGCGTTGCAGCAGGTTACATATCATAGTTGTAATTTGCGGCGAATAAAACTGCTTTTCGGAGGTGTAAAGGCTTGACGCAGGATCTTATTATGGAAATATTCCGCGAGGCGGTGATGCTGGCGTTCAAGCTGGCTTTGCCCGTGCTGCTGGCGGCAATGATAGTGGGTCTGGTGATCGCTATTTTGCAGGCTGCGACGCAAATTCACGAGCAAACCATTTCGTTTGCTCCGAAAGCTGTGGCGGTGGGTCTGGTGCTGTTTTTTATGGCTCCGTGGATGACAAACGAGGTTATCGATTTTGTTCATTTCATCTTCGATAAAATCGCGGAAATCCCCATTACATAGAGGTTCGCCGATGTCTCAGGTTTGGACGATAATACAGACGAATTTCGTCGTTTTTCTTATGGTTCTTGCAAGGACCACGGGAATTTTCAGCTTTAACCCCATTCTCTCGCGAAACGGCGTCCCGAATACCGTTAAGGCGGGAATGTCGATGGCGTTGGCGGCGGTGATGACCGCGGCGGGCGGTTTCGAGTACAAAATGCCCGCGGGATTTTTGCCGCTGGCGTTCGATTTCGGGAAAGAGCTGCTGGTGGGGGCGGTGCTGGGGTTTTTCGTGAACCTAATGCTTCAGGTTTTCTCCATGGCGGGCGAGGTCACGGATATGCAGTTAGGGCTTTCCATGGCGAAAAGCTATGACCCGACGTTCGGAAACGCGGGTCTTACAACGCAGTATTACAGCTATTGGTTTATTCTGTATTTTTTCGCGGTCGGCGCGCATAAAAGCTATATAAAGCTTTTTGCTGTGTCGTATGAAACCATTCCCATAGGCTATACAAGCTTTAATATGAATATCCCGTATGTTCTGGTGAATTACTTTTCGGCGGTGCTGGAGCTGGGTTTGAAGCTCGCGATGCCCATTGTGGCGGCTTCGCTGATAACGGAGTTTTGCATGGGCGTTCTTATGAAGGCTGTGCCGACAATCCACGTTTTTGTACTGAATATCCAGATAAAAATGCTGGTGGGTTTTGTGGTGCTGGCGGCAAGCTGCGGCGTTGTCGGTGAGTTTATGGAGAAGATAATGGGCATATTGAACGACAATCTGAACGGTCTGGTGACGAATTTCACCTCGCCGGTGTAGATAAATTCTTTTTTAGGCTGAAAGGGTGAGAACGCTTGGCGGGAGAGGAAAAAACCGAAAAAGCCACTCCGAAAAAGCGGCGCGATCAGCGAAAAGAGGGAAATGTTCTCCAGTCGAAGGAGATAGTTACCGCGGCGTCGGTGCTGGGAATTTTTTTCGCGGCAAGGCTGCTGGCGGAGTTTATGATGAAAAACGTTCTCGCGTATACCACAAAGGTTTACGAGGTGAGCGGGACATATACGTTAAGCGTGGATAATCTTATGCCGCTTGTGGTGGATATGATTACCGTCACGGTGATTGTGGTGGGACCTATTTGCGCGGCGGCAATGCTTCTCGGGATAATCCCGACGGTGGCGCAGACGCGCGGTCTTTTTACGGCGAAGGCTCTTATGCCGAAATTTTCGCGCTTGAACCCGCTTGAGGGGATAAAGAAGCTTTTTTCGATGCAGGCGGTTGTCGGTATCCTCAAGGGGCTTGTAGAGGTCATTGTAATAGGTTATCTTATCTACAGCGAGATTTCCGAGCGGCTTCCGATTATCATTTCGCTTACCGACGCGGGTCTTATGCAGGGCTTGGCTTACGCGGGGCTGTCGATTTACGATCTGGTTATGCTTATCTGCATAATGCTGGTGTTTGTGGCGGCGGGAGATTTTCTGTTTCAGTGGTGGCAGTTTGAGAAAAAGCTCAAAATGTCGAAGCAGGAGGTCAAGGAAGAGTTCAAGCAGATGGAGGGCGACCCGCAGGTTAAAAGCAAGATAAAACAGCGTCAGCAGCAGATGGCTCAAAGCCGTATGATGCAGGCGGTGCCCTCGGCGGACGTTATCGTAAGAAACCCTACGCACTTCGCTGTCGCTTTAAAGTACGATCAGGACAAAAACCGCGCGCCGCAGGTTGTCGCGAAGGGAAAGGACTATATGGCGCAGCGGATAATCGATATTGCCGAGAAAAACGGCGTTTATTGCATGGAAAATCCCCCGCTTGCAAGGGCGTTGTACGCGCAGGTGGATTTGGGACGGGAGATACCCTACGAGCTGTACGACGCGGTGGCGGAGGTGCTTACCGTGGTGTACCGCGAGAAAAATAAATCGCTTCACGCGTAAATTAAAAAAACAAAAAATGAAAGGTGTGTGAGAACTTGATAAGGAAGATTTTGTCAAACTCTATGGTTCTGTTCATAATCTTTATAGTTCTCGCTATAATCATTCCGCTTCCCCCTTGGTTGCTGGATTTTATGATAATGCTGAACATTGCGCTGTCGCTTATCATTCTCATTATGACGATGTTCATTAAAGAGGCTCTGGAATTTTCCGTGTTCCCGACGGTTTTGCTGCTGTCGACGGTGCTTAGGTTGTCGCTTAACATCTCGACCACCAGAGGCATTTTGCAAAGCGGCTATGCGGGAGAGGTTATCCGCGCGTTCGGAAACTTCGTTATGGGCGGAAACGCCATTGTCGGATTTTTGATCTTCATAATCATAGTTTTGGTGAACTTTATAGTCATCACCAAAGGTTCGGAACGTGTATCCGAGGTTGCGGCGAGATTTACGCTCGACGCTATGCCGGGTAAGCAGATGGCTATCGACGCGGATTTGAACTCCGGTCTTATAAACGAGGAGCAGGCGAAAACCCGCCGTTCAAATATCCAGCGCGAGGCGGACTTTTACGGCTCTATGGACGGTGCTACGAAGTTTGTCAAGGGCGACGCGATTATGTCCATTATCACGACGCTTGTAAACCTTATCGGCGGCGTTATCATAGGCATGGTTCAGGGCGGGCAGGAGTTTACCGAGGTTTTAAACACCTATTCTCTGGCAACCGTCGGCGACGGTCTTTGCTCGCAAATTCCGTCTTTGCTGATTTCGGTGGCTACCGGTATGATTGTTACCCGCGCCGCAAGCGAGGATTCTCTTATCTCGGACATCAAGGCGCAGTTTACCGCGCAGCCGTTTGTTCTGCTTATCGCGGGCATGGTTGTGCTGGTTATGATGGTAATTCCGGGATTTCCGACGCTGGTGCTGCTGTTTTTGGGAGCGGCTCTTATTGCGGGAGCAATTCTCCTCAACCGCAATAAAAAGAAAATGGCGGAGCTTGAGCTTGCACAGCGTGCAAAAGCCGAGCAGGCGGAGCTTGAAAAGCCCAAAACCGACAATGATTACTACCGCGATATCGATAATGTTTTCAAGCTGTTGAATGTCGAGCCTATTGAAATGGAATTCGGCTATTCGCTGCTGCGGCTTGTCGACGAAAAGAGCGGCGGCAACTTTATAGACCGCGTGGTTATCTTCCGAAAGCAGTTTGCTATGGATATGGGAATGGTCATTCCGTCTGTCAGAATGACCGATAACCCCGAAATTAACCCGAATATGTACATTATCAAGATAAAGGGCGAGGAAGTCGCGCGCGGTGAAATTCTGGTTGACCATTATCTCGCTCTTGACAGCGGCGACGTCACCACGCAGATCGAGGGCATCGACACGGTAGAGCCCGCGTTCGGGCTGCCCGCAAAGTGGATTTCCGAGGACAAGAAAATTATGGCGGACGTGGCGGGTTATACGCTTATAGACCCCGTTTCGGTTATGATAACCCACTGGTCGGAGATTATGAAACGCTATGCTCATGAAATGCTCTCGCGGCAGGACGTGAACACCATGATAGAAAATGTCAAGAAAACCAACCCCATTGTTGTCGACGATTTAATACCGAAAGTAATATCTATCGGATATTTACAGAAGGTATTGGCAAATCTGCTTAAAGAGGGCATTCCGATACGCGATATGGAGACCATTCTCGAAACGCTGGGTGATCATACAAACGTGCTGAAGGACATCGATATAGCCACGGAGTATGTCCGCCAGTCGCTTAAGAGAACCATTACCCACCGTTTTGCCGAGGCAAATTCGCTTCGCGTGATAACGCTTGATACGCAGATAGAGGATATGATAGTAAGCTCCGTCAAGAAGAACGAGCAGGGAAGCTATCTTGCAATGGCTCCCGATCTTATTCAGAGCATTGTGGCGGCTACAAACGCCGAAATTGACAAGATTAAGGACGTTATACCCACTGTAATAATTCTCACTTCGCCTGTTGTGAGAATTTACTTCAAAAAGCTTACTGAGCAGTTTATCTCGAATATTACCGTTTTGTCCTACAGTGAAATTGACGCTTCGGCGCAAATTCAGGCTATAGGAAACATTACGCTTTCCCATGTGAACGCGTAATTTCGGGGATTTCAACTTTCGCTACAAAAAGTAATATTCCGCATAAATATTACAATTCGGAGAGGAGCGTGCGCTGTACATGGAATACAACAACGCCGAACAAATCGCGATTTACCGTCAGACGGGCGATATTGCTCTCCGCAATGAGATTGTTCTCAATAATATGGGGCTTGTGAAGGCGTGCGCTATGTCAATGCGCAATATGTACATAAAATTCGGCGATGTCGACGACGTGGTAAACGAGGGCGTGCTGGCTCTTATGGACGCTATCGAGGCTTACGACCCCGATAAGGGCGCGAAATTCGAGACCTTCGCGTCGCTTAAGGTCCGCGGGGCGATTATCGATTATATCCGCAAGCAGGACTGGATTCCGCGAAATGTGAGAAAATTCTCTAAAATGCTTGACAAAGCGAACAGTATGTTGTATAATTTAAATGGGAGAGCACCCACTACCGCAGAGCTTGCAGAGTACTTCAAAATGGACGAGGAACGGCTGCTAAAGCAGATGGCGGATTGCTCGTGTACCATCACTCTCTCGTTTGAAGAGCTTTTGTACGAAGATAATATTGACGAGCCGGTGCAGAACGCTCCGGGCGATTCAAGGCTTCTTCGGGATGAGTTGGCGCGGGTTGTGGCGGAGGGCGTGGAAAGCCTGCGCGATAAGGAGCGCGAGGTCATTACGCTCTACTATTACAAAAATATGAAGTATTCCGATATCGGAAAGGTTCTGGGCATTTCCGAAAGCAGGGTGTGCCAGATACATACAAAGGCGGTTTTACAGCTTAAGGCGAAGCTTGAGCCCTATATTAAAGGAGGCGGTTCGATTTGAACAGAGGGTTTTATTTTGCGGCGAACGGTATGATTTTGAACCAGCGCAAGTTGGATTGCATAGGAAATAACCTTGCAAACGCCTCTACCGCGGGTTATAAGCGCGATACGCCGCTGGTGGGCAGGTTTGACGAGCAGATGATTCTTGTAAAGCACCGCGAGGAGATCTCGGGGCAGTATTCGCAGCTTTACATAGACACCAGCTATACCGATCTCGAGCAGGGATTTCTGGAGTACACCGAAAGCCCGTTTGACGTTGCGATAAACGGTGATGTTTACTTTAATATACAGGGCTATAACGGTGAGGTTATGCTTACCAGAAACGGAAACTGGGAGCTTGACGACGAAGGGTATCTCTGCCTTAACAATTCGGGGCGTATTCTCGGTGAAAACGGCGAGATTTACCTCGGCACGAAGGATTTTGTGATAGACGTCGACGGTGTGATTACCGTGGACGGACAGCGGGTTGACCGTCTGAGACTGAGTTATATCGATCCCGAGGGCGATGTTACGAAGTTCGGCGCGAATATGTTCACGTCGGTGCAGGCAGGGGACGTTCCCGAGGGGCTGCGGTTCGATATTATCCAGGGCGCGCTTGAACGCTCGAATATCGACTGGAATTACGAGCTTAATATGCTGATGAACACCAACCGCCTTTATGAGGCAAACAGTGCTATTTTAAAGCTCTGCGACAGCTTAAATCAAGGTTCAAATCAGCTTTGCAAGAAGGTTTAAGGTTTAGCATCAAGGGTTCTTTAAGGAGGAGCTTATGAATATTTCGTTCCATACCGGAAAATCGGCTATGATCGCGCAGGCAAAGGCGTTGAATGTCTACGGAAACAATATTGCGAACGTCAATACCGTCGGTTACCAACAGCTTCGTCCCGATTTCGCGGATTGCCTTTACGAGACCGAGCGCGCGACCGAGGCGGATTGGCAGACGGGTCACGGCACTTATGTGCAGAAAACCGATTTGATGTTCTCCGAGTCGCATTTTCAGTGGACGGACAGAATGCTTGATTTTGCGATAGCGGGAGAGGGCTTTTTCGCGGTGGAGGACCGCTACGGCGATGTTAATTACACGCGCGACGGAGCTTTTGGTATGACGCAGGCTGAAAACGGCGACTGGTATCTGGTTTCCGGAAACGGAGAGTATGTGCTTGATTATAATAAAGAGCGCATTATAGTGCCGTTTGAGGAGGATGGAACAGAGGCGGACTGGGGCGCGTTAAACCGGATGGTCGGCGTGTTCGAGTTCCCGAACCCCTACGGGCTGGACGCTATGGGCTCTAACCGCTATATCGAGAACGGCAAGAGCGGGGCGGCTGTCGCGAATGAAAACGCGGTAAAGCTCCAGGGGACGCTGGTGGTGTCGAATGTCGATCTTGCGACGCAGATGGTAAAGCTTATCGAAACGCAGAGGGCATATCAGATAAGCTCGAGAGTTGTAACGACTTCGGACGAGTTTGCGAGAATTGCTAATAATCTGAGATAAATAAAACAGGGGACAGGACGGGGGAATTTATATGCTGAAAAATTATGACGATCTTTCTCCCACGGCAATTGATTTCCTCAAAGAGATAGGGAATATCGGCTCGGGAAATGCGGCGTCCGCGCTGTCGCAGATGCTTGGAAAGACGATAAAAATGCGTGTTCCCGATGTCGGGGTGCTGGATTATCAGTCGGTTATCGATGAAATGGGCGGTCCCGAGAAGGTCACGACTGGCATTTTGGTTCTGACGCACGGCGATCTTGAGGGCATGATAATGTTCCTGCTTGACGACAGCTTTGCGCAGGTCGTTTTAAGCACGTTTTTGGGCAAGCTGGACGTTAATGTTTTGCAGATAAAGGACGATCAGACCGATTTTTCGGCGGTCGTTGAAATGGGAAATATTATGGCGGGTTCGTACCTGAAGGCGTTGGCGTCGCTTACGGGTATGGTTATTGATATGGACGTTCCCGCAATGACGGTGGATATGATGGGCGCGATTATGAACGCGCCGATGATCGAGTTCTCCGAGGTCGGGGATAAGGTTTTGTTTATCAACGACGGGTTTGAGATTGACAATGTTCACATTAAGTCAAATATAATTATGATTCCGACGGTAGAGTCGCTTAATCTGTTGATGAAGAAACTCGGTGTATCTGATGAGTAATATGATTACGATTGGAATTGGCGATTTAAAGGTCTGCCGCGCGCCCGATGTTCTGGTTACATACGCGCTGGGTTCTTGCGTGGGGATATGCCTTTTGGACAGCGTAGTTAAGGTCGGCGGGCTGTCGCATATAATGCTCCCCGACAGCAAGGCGAGCATGAGCGGGTCGCAGACTCCCATGAAGTTTGCCGACAGTGCGATACCGATTTTAATTCGGCAAATGGAGATGTTGGGTGCGTCGCGGTCGCGTATGAAGGCGAAGATTGCGGGCGGGGCGACTATGTTCACGACGACAAGCGAGAAATTCAATATCGGAAGTCGAAATGTTGAGGCGGTAAAGCGTGTCCTTATGGAGAACCGAATTCCGATAATGGCTGAAGATACGGGTCTTGATTACGGTCGGACGCAGCTTTTTTACCCCGAATCGGGGATTATGGAAATCCGCGCCGCGGCTAAGGGCACAAAATTGTTTTAAAGTTTTAAAGCCTCCTTTTTGGGGACTTTTGGTTTGGGAAAAGCTGTAAAATGGGGGTAAAATATGGAAAACGCAGATCTCGACAGGCTTAGTAATAAAGCGACAGCTATAATCAATATGTTCAACAGCGTTTTCAATACGCCGCAAGGTTTTAGCGACGCGGCGGCGATAATGCACTCGGCGGGGCTTGCGGGGTACGCTTGTCATCAGGCGGTAATTGCCAATCACGAGAAATTTGTGGTTGTCGAAACGGCGGACAAGAAAAGGTTTTATATGGGCGAGGACCTGAACAAGTATCTTCTGGAGGGCAGGTACAGCGTTTTGTCGTTCTGCAACGGCTTTTTTGAGCATTTCGCAAAGGGCGAATCCCGCCCCGACGTGCTTGAATTGATAAAAAGAGGGGTCGAGGTATTGGGAAATCCGGATTATCGGATTTGGGGAAAATTCGAGCCGAAATATGTTTACGATAAAATAAAAAACTGCTGGGACGGGATTTACGACAATATGACGGCGGCGTATTGCCAAACTCCGCAGGAAATGCCGATTTTGTTTGCGATTGTGCTTCAGAATTTTATGATAAAGGCTCTGGACCACATTCCCGCTGCGTCGTTGTACAGAACTTCGCTTGAATGTGCAATTTACATTTCCAAAATGGACAACGACTCGGTTTGAACGAAAAAATCACATAAAAAAGATAAAAAAGATAAAAAAGGACGCTTTCACATGAAAAGCGTCCTTTGTTTTTTTATTGCTTATTAGTTGAACTGTTCGGGCTTAGTTTTGTCGTTCTGCTTTTTAACGAAGGAGGTAACCATTTCCTTAAGGTCTATCCCAAGCCCCTCGAGAAGTCCCGACGAAGCCTGCGTTGTCGCCTCGGTAATGTCCTTAACCAGCTTTGCGGTGTTTCCGTCGCCGAACATCGTGATTTTGTCGACATTTTCAAGCGGTGTTGCAATAGCCTTTGCAACCTCCGGCATTTGCTCGAAATACATCTGCAAAACGGCAGCCTCTTCCATTTTGCGCATAGCCTCGGCTTTCTTGTCAAGACCCTCCGCTTCCGCGAGAGCCTTTGCGCGGATACCCTCAGCCTCCGCAAGAGCCTTCGCGCGGATACCTTCAGCCTCCTGCTCCGCAGCGAAGCGCGACGCCTCAGCGCGGGCTTTCTCCGCGGCAGCCTCGTTTTGCGCCGTCACGAGAATAGCGGCAGCCTCGTTTTTCTTGATTTCAAGCTCCGCTTCGGCATTCTGAATATCCTCGTACTTTTTCGCCTCGGCGTTTCTCTGGGTGGTGTACAGCTCCGCGTCCGCATTCTGTTGAGCCGCGTATTTCTGCGCTTCGGCGGTTTTCTTAACCTCCGCTTCGAGGGCGCGCTCGCGTATTTCGGCTTCTTTCGCCTTTATCTCAACTTCCTTTTCCTGCTTTGCAAGGTTAGCGTTCGCGGTGGTAATTTCAATCGTTCTGCGCTGTTCCTCTTCCTGAATTCTATACGCCGCGTCAGCCTCCGCCTGCTTGATGTCGGCAGCGCGTTTAAGCTCGGCTTGTTTTATCGCAAGTTCGTTCTGACGCTCCGCAATAGCCGTTTCGGAGTCGACCCGCGCGTCGTTAGCCTTGCGGTTTGCTTCAGCCTGAGCGATTTTAATATCGCGCTCTGCTTCCGCCTTGGAAATAGCGGCTTTTTTCTTAATCTGCATGGTGTTGTCGATACCCATATCGTTTATGATACCGTTGTCATCGACAAAATTCTGCACATTGAACGACACAATTTCAAGACCCATCGCGCGAAGATCGGGGTCTGCGTTTTGCTTAACCTTATCTGCGAAAGCCTGACGGTTGGAAACCATTTCCTCAAGCTTCATCTGCCCGACAATTTCACGCATATTGCCCTCGAGAACCTCTCTTGCAACCTGCGTTATGTACTGCGTGTTGCGGTTTAAGAAGTTCTGCTGTGCGCGGGCGATAGTGTCGGGGTCGGGGGAGATTTTCACGTTTACGACAGCGTCAACATTGATGTTGATGTAATCCCCCGTCGGCACAGGCTGCGCGGTCTTGACGTCGACCGACATAAGAGCAAGCTCCAGCGTATCGCAGCGTTCAAAAAACGGCAGCTTAACCGACGCTTTTCCGATAACGACCTTTGCCTTCCTGCGCAGACCGCTTATAATGTAAGCCTTGTCGGGCGGGGCTTTGCGATAGCCTGCCGCGAACATAATAACGATGACAATGAAAACAATAATTACCGGGATAAGAACCCCTCTTAACAATTCAGGCATAATTTTACTCCTTTCAAATAAAAAAACCACACCTTAGTACTATTGTATCATTTTTAAAAAATTTCGTCAAGATTTGAGGATAAATTTCGTCATTTTACACAAAATACCGCAAGCATTTTTTCTCGCATAACAACGCCCGAAATTGATTAAAAATTCACAATGTTTTGTATGAAATCACGAAAGAGTGAGGGAAAATTTGTGAAATATCACTCTTGAATATTTGGGAAAAATGTTTTATCATTATTATGTATTATTTAAATAGGTATAGTAGGCGGTGAGAAAATGGATATTCTTCAGCAGATAATTTCTATGGATAAGGCGGCTGCTGCCCGCGCCGAACAGGCGATTGAGCGGGAACGAAAGCTCCTTGACGAGAGCGGCGAGCAGTCCGCGCGCGAAAACGACGCACGCGTGTCCGCCGAGCGCGAAAAGTCCGAAAAGCTCTGCCGCGAAAAGGAACAGGCTCTCGAAAAACGGCTTCGCGAGGCAAAACAGCTTGAAGAGGAGCAGTGCGGGCGGCTGGATGAGATTTTCAACGCGGGTCGCGAGCAGTGGAAAGCCGAGATTATCAAGCGGATAACCGAGATTGCGGAGGGTTGATATGTCATTTTCTTCCAATTCCGTTATTGCGAAGGCAAGGGCGGTATTCGGGCAGTCGCTGACGTATGAGGATTATGCGCGTCTTGCCGCACGGAAAACGGTGTCGGAGGTATGCGCGGGGCTTAAGCAAACGCCGCGGTATTCGTCCGCGCTTGCCGAGGCTAATCCCGAGACCATACGCCGCGGACAGCTTGAGGCTCTTTTGCGGCGGGCGGTCTTCGATATTTTCGACAGCTTTCACCGCTTTGATTTTACCGAAAGCAAGGGCTTTTTCAAGTATATAATCATGCGCCTCGAGATAGAGCAGATTTTGCTTGCGCTTCAGGGCGTAAGCGGCGGCGGTTCGGACTGGTATATCGCAAATCTGCCGAGCTTTCTGGAGAATATTTCGGGGATTGATCTGGCGGCGTTAGGTCAGGCGAAAAGCCTTCCCGAGGCGGCGGAGATTTTGCGCGGGTCGGAGTATTTCAAGGCGATAGGCGGGCTGCTGGTGTCCGCCGCAGAAACGCGGAGCCTTGATATAGGCGAGTGCGAAAGACGGTTGTATACGCAGTATTATATGCGGATGCTTAAAGCCGCGGACAGGGATTACAAGGGCATGGAGCGTAAGGAAATCCGCCGGTTGATACTCCGCGGGATCGATATGAAAAACGTGGTGACGCTGTACCGGTACTCGAAAATTTTCGGCGAGGACGCGTCTGACGCTTCAAAAAAGCTTATCGGCTTTAAATATCGGCTTTCGGAGGAGAATGTCGAGCGTCTTGCGGGTATGCAGAACGCTTCCCAGATCGCCGCTGAGCTTGAAAAGCTGGGTTATCGTTTAGACGGTGTAACGCCTCCTACGGTGGAGCTTTTGACCGAGCGGGTAAATCTCGGGTATCTGAAAAAAGCACTGCGGCTTTCGCAGAGCTCCTCGGCGGTGTATTTCGCGCTTACGGAGTGCCTTGATACCGAGCTTAAAAACATAAAAACCATAATCGAGGGCGTGCGGTACGGTCTTGACGACAAGACTATTCTTGATATACTGGTAGTATAGGAGGGTGATAGAAGGTGGGCATCGAAAGAATGTCGATGATGTCGGCGGAGGGTCCTCTGGATAAGCTTGACGACGCGCTTATGGCGTGCTGCGAGAGCAGGCAGTTCCAGATCTCCTCGGGCGGTTCGGCTATGAAAAGCATCGGTGAGCAGAACCCCTATTCGAGTATTTACGCAAAGGTCCGCGCTATGGCGGATAATCTGAAGATTTCCGCGGAGTATTGCGATTTCAAGTACGTTTCATATGAAACAAGCGAGGATTTTGAAAATTACTTTGAGGACATAAGCCGCCGTTATGACGAGGTAAACGGGAGGTATTCCGAGGTTTCCCGTTCGCTTGAAGAGCATAAAAGCACCGACGCGTATTTAAAGCATCTTCACGGAATGGATGTTTCGTTCCACGAGCTTTTTACAATGAAATATGTAAAGCTCAGAATTGGAAGATTTCCGTCGGATAATCTTCATAAGCTCGAGTATTATAAGGAAAAATGCTTTGCGTTTATTCCGTTCGAGAAAAGCCGCGATTATGTCTACGGAATTTACCTTGTTCCCGTGACGAGAACCGAGTTTGCGGACGAGGTTATGGCGTCGCTCGGATTTGAGAGAACAAGGCTTCCGGATTATCTTGAAGAAAACGCCGAGGACGCGGATAAAAAGCTCTCCGAAATGATTTCCGCAGAGGAAAAGGAAAAGGAGCGGCTTGAAAAGGAGCTTGCTTATCTTACAGACGAGCTTAAGGGCGATTTTCGGGCGGTTATGTGCAAGCTTAAGTTCAAGTCGGATTGCTGCGAGCTTCGGAAAAAGGCGATTATCGCGGGGGACAGCTTTTCGTTTTCGGGATATTGCCCGTCGCGGGAGTGCAAAAGCCTTGAAAAGACGCTTGAGGGGCTGTCGCCGGATATAAAGTGTATGGAAATCCCGATTGACAAAAAAGACCCGCCCGCGGACGTTCCGACAAGGCTTAAAAATAACTTCCTCACGCGTCCGTTCGAGATGTTCGTAAAGATGTACGGCTTGCCGTCCTACACCGCGTTTGACCCGACGCCGTATGTCGCGTGGACGTATATGATACTTTTCGGGATAATGTTCGGCGACGTCGGACAGGGATTTCTTATATTCCTGCTGGGGCTTATCCTCACAAAATGCACGAAAAACGGTCTTGCGCCGATAATGACGCGCCTCGGGATATTCTCAATGGCGGGCGGGTGCATTTACGGGTCGGTTTTCGGAATTGAGACGATTATAAAGCCGATTTATCACCGCGAGAATATCTGGAAAAGCGTATGTAAAATGTTCGGCAATCTGGGCGTTTCGGAGCACCCCGAAAGCGTTTTCCAGGCGGCGACGGCGGTGCTGCTGTTTTCGCTGATGATAGGAATAATTCTGATACTCATCTCGATGATTTTCAGCATGGTTCTGAAATTCAAGGCGGGGAAGGTCGGAGAGGCTCTGTTCTCGGTAAACGGCGCGGCGGGAATTGTGTTTTATGTGTCGCTTTGCGCGGGTGCGGCGGGACAGCTTATGTACGGCGTGAAAATGCTGACTGCGCCGTATGTGCTGCTGCTTATCGTGCTGCCTATGGTGCTGGTTTTCTTCAAGGAGCCGCTTTGCGCGCTGGTTTCGGGGAAGCCCGTTGAAAAGAAGACCATTGGCAACTTCATTATCGAGAATTTCATCGAAATTTTCGAGAGCGTCATAAGCTTCTTGTCAAACACCATGTCCTACCTCAGAGTCGGCGGATTTGTACTGTCCCACGCGGGATTTATGCTTGTTGTGTCGCAGCTTGCAGGTACGGCGGGAGACGCTCCCGTGACGGCGAAAACGGTTATCGTGTACATTATCGGAAATCTTGTGGTAATGGGCATAGAGGGACTGTTGGTAGGAATTCAGGTTTTAAGACTCGAATTCTACGAGATATTCAGCCGCTTTTACGAGGCGGACGGCAAGGCGTTCACGCCTATAGTTATAGACCTTGATTCGTAATGTAAAATATGATTTTGGAGGACAAAACTATGAATACAGCACTTCTTTTAATCCTGCCCGCGGTAATTGTCGCGGCTATTATGACCCCTTTGTTTGTAAGCCTTAAGAGAATTCACGATAAAAAGCCCGTAAACAGAAAACGCGCGGTTTTGACAAACGTAATTTCGTTTTTCGGGGTACTGGCTTTAATGACGGTAATCCCGTTTACGGGAGCATTTGCGGATACGGCGCAGGCGGCTGAAGCGGCAAGCGGTCTTGCAGAGGGGCTTCGCTATATCGGAGCGGGACTTTCCACGGGGCTTGGCACTATCGGCACGGGTATAGCGGTAGGCGGCGCGGCTCCCGCGGCAATCGGGGCGGTTTCCGAAAACGACAAGAGCTTTTCTAAGGCGTTGATTTTCGTTGCTTTGGGCGAAGGCGTTGCGATTTACGGACTGCTTATCTCCATTCTTATCCTGTTCGGTTAAACGGTATGAAATTCTTTATTATAAGCGATAATGTCGACGCCCAGGTGGGCATGCGAATAGCGGGTATCGAGGGCGCGGCGGCTTACGATAAGCAGCAGGCTCTTGCGGCTTTGGAAAAGGCTGTAGAGGACGAGGAAATAGCGGTTGTGCTTATGACCGAAAAGCTTGTAAAGCTGTGTTACGAGCGGGTTTACGATATAAAGCTCAACTGCCGCAGACCGCTTATTGTCGAGGTTCCCGACCGCGGAAGCAAAAGCGGAGCTATTGACGCGATAAGCCGCTATGTCGAGGAGGCTCTCGGCATAAAGCTCTGATTTTCCGAATAAACGAAAAGAGGAATTTTATGGATATAAACGCTTTAAACGAGTCAAAGCTCGGAATGTTCCGCCAGGCGATTGATAAACAGGCTGATGATGAAATTAAAGAGCAAAAGTCGCTTATCCGCGAGAGAAAATCCGCCGCGGGCGCGGCTCGGGCGGAGCTTGACGTAAGGGAGAAGCTTGCGAAAATACACGCCGAGCAGAGTGCCGCCGAGGCGAAGTTTAAAAAAGAGTTTTCGCGATGCGATTTTGAGATAGCGCAGGCGGTAAGGCTTCACAGAAAGGAGCTTATCGACGGCTTTTTTGCGGATATCGAAAGCGAGCTTTCGCGGTTTTCCGAGTCGGAGAATTACGAAAAGCACCTGAAGGCGGCTGTCGCGAAGGCGGAGAGCGAGCTCGGGGAAAATTTTGTTATCCTTGCGAGAGAGCGGGACGCAGAGCTTTTGAAAAAGCTTACAAACCGCGAGGTGCGCGCCGACCGTTCGATAAAGCTCGGCGGGATTTGCGCTCTGGACGAAAGCCGCGGATTGTTCTGTGATTATTCGCTTGATAAGGCGTTGAATGACGAGAAAAACGCATTTTCCGGGCGTTCGGAGTTAAGGCTTTAAAGAAAGGAAGAATTGCTTGTGAACAGCACGATTTATTCTATAAACGGTCCTGTCGTTAAGGCTTACAAGGCGCGCGGATTTTCCATGCTGGAAATGGTGTATGTCGGCGAAAAGCGTCTTATCGGAGAGGTCATCGGCGTGACCGATGAGTTTACCACAATTCAGGTCTACGAGGACACCGCGGGTCTTAGGGTCGGAGAGCCGATTTTCCCCACGGGCGAGCCTGTCTGCGCGACGCTGGGACCCGGAATAATCTCGAATATTTTCGACGGGATAGAGCGTCCGCTCCCCGATATGATAAAGACGGACGGAGCTTTTGTTTCGGAGGGAAATACTCTGTTCTCGCTGAATACCGAGAAGGAGTATGATGTTACCGTAACGGTTAAAGTAGGCGATAAATTAAGCGGCGGGGACGTGTATTGCACCTGTCCCGAAACCGCGCTTATAACGCATAAATGTATGGTGCCGCCGTATATGTCGGGCGAGGTTGTTCTTGCGGCTGAAAACGGCAAATTTCGCGTAAACGACACGATAATAAAGCTTCGTCTTGACAACGGCGAGGAAAAAGAGCTTACGATGGTTCAGCGTTGGGCGATAAAGAAAAGCCGCCCGATAAAAAAGCGGCTGCCGATAAGCCGTCCGCTTATCACGGGACAACGCGTAATCGACACGATAATTCCGATTGCCAAAGGCGGCGCGGCGGCTATTCCGGGCGGTTTCGGCACGGGAAAAACCATGACCCAGCATCAGCTTGCAAAATGGTGCGACGCGGATATAATCGTTTATATCGGCTGCGGAGAGCGCGGAAACGAAATGACGCAGGTGCTTGAGGAGTTTTCGGAGCTTATCGACCCGAAATCCAACCGTCCGCTTACCGACAGAACGGTTCTTATCGCGAACACCTCCAATATGCCCGTGGCAGCCCGCGAGGCGAGCATTTACACGGGGATTACGCTTGCGGAATATTACCGCGATATGGGCTATCATATCGCAATTATGGCGGATTCGACGTCGCGCTGGGCGGAGGCTTTGCGCGAGATTTCGGGGCGTCTGGAGGAAATGCCTGCGGAGGAGGGCTTCCCTGCATATTTGCCGTCAAGGCTTTCCGAATTCTACGAGCGCGCGGGTTACGTCGAGAATTTGAACGGCACGGAGGGCTCTGTCACCATTATCGGCGCGGTGTCGCCGCAGGGGTCTGATTTTTCCGAGCCCGTAACACAGAATACAAAGCGTTTTGTGCGGTGCTTCTGGGCGTTGGATAAATCGCTTGCCTATGCGCGTCATTATCCCGCTATCGACTGGAACAGCAGCTATTCCGAGTATATCGAGGATCTGTCGGAGTGGTTTAATAAAAACGTTGCTCCCGACTTTATGGAGCTTCGGCAGGAGATGTCCAACATTCTCGGCGAGGAAACTAAGCTTATGGAGATAGTAAAGCTTATCGGCGCGGACGTTCTCCCCGACGACCAGAAGCTTACTATCGAAACCGCGAGAGTGGTGAGAGTGGGCTTTTTGCAGCAAAACGCCTATCATAAGGACGACACCTATGTGCCGCCCGAAAAACAGCGACTTATGATGAAGGTCATTTCCACGCTTTATAAGCAGTCGCTGGAGGCTCTTAAAAATGGCGTTCCGCTGTCGGATATTACCGCAACGGGGCTGTTTGACAAGGCTGTTAAGATGAAATACGATATTCCGAATGATAATCTTAAAATGTTTGACGGCTATATAAGCGAAATTGAAGAAAAAATCGGCAGTCTCACCGTTTAAGGAGGGCAATTTATGAGTGTACAGTATCTGGGACTTAGCGACATAAACGGTCCTCTGGTGGCGTTGGAGGGCGTCAAGGGCGCGGCATATGATGAAATTGCCGAAATACGTCTGGAGGACGGTTCAACGCGTATCGGGCGTGTCGTCGAGCTTTGTGGGGATAAGGTCATTTTGCAGGTTTTTGAGGGCACAAGCGGCATTGCTTTAAACAATACGAGAACCGTTTTTTCGGGAAAGCCTCTTGAAATACCGCTTGCTCCCGAGATGCTCGGGCGCGTGTTCAACGGCGCGGGAAAGCCTATTGACGGGCTTGGGGCTGTGTTCCCCGAGAAAATGGGCGACGTAAACGGGCGCGCTTTAAACCCCGTGGCAAGGCAGTACCCGAGGAACTATATCCACACGGGAATTTCCTCTATCGACGCGCTTATGACGCTTATCCGCGGGCAAAAGCTGCCTATCTTTTCGGGTTCGGGTTTGTCGCACAACAAGCTTGCCGTTCAGATAGTAAAGCAGGCAAAGCTTACGGGCGAAAACGGGGGAGATTTTGCGATAGTTTTCGCGGCAATGGGCGTGCAAAACGACGTTGCGGAGTATTTCCGCCGTTCGTTTGTGGAATCGGGAGCTATCGAGCGCGTGTGCATGTTCCTCAATCTTTCAAGCGACCCGATTATCGAGCGTCTTTTAACTCCGCTTTGCGCTCTTACAGCGGCGGAATATCTCGCGTTTGAGAAGAATATGCACATTCTCGTAATTATGACGGATATGACCTCCTACGCGGAGGCATTGCGTGAGTTTTCGTCCTCTAAGGGCGAAATTCCCGGAAGAAAGGGTTATCCCGGGTACTTGTATTCAAATTTCGCGTCGCTTTACGAGCGCGCGGGAGTTGTCGAGGGCAGCAGCGGTTCTGTAACGCAAATACCGATACTCACCATGCCCAACGATGATATAACTCACCCTATTCCCGACCTTACGGCGTATATCACGGAGGGGCAGATTGTTTTTGACCGCGAGCTTGACCGAAAGGGGATATATCCGGGCGTTTCGGTGCTGTTGTCGCTGTCGCGCCTTATGAAGGACGGCATCGGCGAGGGCTACACGAGAGCCGACCATGCGGCGGTTTCAAACCAGCTTTTCGCGGCTTACGCAAAGGTTCAGGACGCAAGAAGCTTAGCGTCCGTTATCGGCGAGGAGGAGCTTTCCAAAACCGACCGCGCGTATATGCGTTTCGGAGAGCTTTTTGAAGAGCATTTCTTAAATCAGGGCTTTGATGAAAACAGAACCATTGACGAAACGCTTGATCTGGGCTGGGATTTGTTGTGTTCGCTTCCCAAAAACGAGCTTGACAGAATTGATGAAAAGCTGCTTGATGAAAAATATGATCCCGCGAGGGCGGAGCGTTTTGGTGAATAATTTGCTGTAGACAGCGGAAAGGAGTATTGCGGTGGCTGAACAGATTTTCCCCACTAAGGGCAATCTTATAAAATCAAAGCGGCAGCTCGCGCAGGCGGCGATGGGCTATGAGCTTATGGACAGAAAGCGCAATATTCTTGTGCGGGAAATGGTGGCGTTGGTGGACGAGGCAAAGGGGCTTAGAAGCGTTATTGACAGCACCTATTCCGAGGCTTATGACACGCTTGAATACGCGAATATTTCGCTTGGGCTTGTGACGGAGCTTGCAAGGACGATGCCGGTGGACAATTCGCTTAATTTGTCGGTTCGAAGCGTTATGGGTGTGGAATTGCCAAAGCTTACCGCGGAGCTTTCTCCGGTTGCCGAGCCGACGTACCCTATGGGGCTTACAAATTCGATGTTTGACAAGGCGTATATCAGCTTTAACAAGGTAAAGGAGCTTATGGTGCGGCTTGCCGAGGTGGAGAACTGTATTTACCGTCTTGCCGAGGCGATAAAAAAGACTCAAAAGCGCGCAAACGCCCTGAAGAACATTATGATACCGCGTTTCCGCGCGCAGGTTAAATATATCACCAACGCTCTCGAGGAAAAGGAGCGCGAGGAATTTACCCGCCAGAAAGTTATTAAAAAACGCAAAATCGGATAAACAAAAAAGGCTGTCGTGTACAGCCTTTTTCTATCAAGAAACCAAAATCTAAATCGACAAAAACTGCCGAGAAAGCCGCAGATACGAGGAAGTGCCGCTATAATCTAGCCTTTGTGGCTGTTATAGCGGCACTGACGAAGTAGATGCAGCTTTATCGGCAGCTTTTTTATATTCGTTTAGTTAAAAATTCCAGTATATCCTCCATAACTTCGGTTCGGTTTAACTCAAACAACAGCTCGTGCCGAGCCTCGCGGTAAATGCGGATATTCGCGTCGCAGCCGTGTTCAAGGTACTTTGCGCACGCGCTGCGGACGCCGTTTCCGTATTCTCCGATAGGGTCCATTCCACCCGAAAGAAACAAAATCGGCAGATCCTTCGGCGTGTTTTCGACGACAGCCTCGGAATTGCACGCCATAAGCGCGGTAAGCATATCGCGGTAACCCGCGGCGGTAAACGTGAAATTGCATTTCGGGTCGGCGCAGAATTTATCGACGTTTTTGTCGTCGCGGGACAGCCAGTCGTTCGGGGTGCGGATATTCTCCGTCCGCAGGTTGAAAATTCCGAAAACAACACGCGTTCCGAGCTTGTGACGATACAGAGAATTTCGGTTTTTGGAGATAATGTCAAGCGCGCGCTTCAGCGGCACCGAACCCGTCACGCCGCCCGCCGTTCCCGTGAGAATAACCCCGTCAAGAGGGCGGTTGTATTTCGAGATGTAAATCCTCGCAAGAAAGCTCCCCATGCTGTGCCCCATAAGAAAATGCGGAATTTCGGGGAATTTTTCCCGCGCTATGAACCTCATTCTGTCAAGGTCGCGGATCATATTGATATACCCGCGCTCTTCGCCGAAATACCCGAGCATACTCATATCGGTTATGGAATTACCGTGCCCTAAGTGGTCGTTTCCGCAGAAAACAATATCATTTTTGCACAAAAATTCGGCAAATTCCTCATAACGCTCGATATATTCGCACATTCCGTGAGAAAGCATAACCAAAGCCCTCGGCTTTTCGGGAACGTAGAAATAAAACCTTATATCGCACAATCCGCTTGAACTCGGGAATTTTCCCGTGTATTTCTTCATAAACTCAGCCCTTTCGGGAATTCACCGCCTCCAGCCTGTAAATCGGCTGCCCAAGGTCGGTAAAGCGTTTTTCATATTCGGTCATAATATTCCCCGAAAAGCCGCTGTTATGCAAATCAAGCGAGACGCCCTGCAGCGGAAAACCGCATTTTGAAAATTGCTCTATCGAAAACTCAAAAAAGTGCATATTGTCGGTTTTTTGGTGAATTTCCGCATTTTCTTTAAGTATCTCCCGATAAATTGCCAGAAACCTCTCGTGAGTGAGCCTGTGCGCGGCGTATTGTTTTTTCGGGAACGGACAGCTGAAATTTAAGAAAATTCTGTCTACGGAATTATTATGGAACATATGCGTAAGATATTCCGCCTGCCCCATGCAAAACCGCAAATTCGGCAGATTTTCACGCATAAGAGCCTCCATTCCCGTAACGAGAACGTTTGGCGTTTTTTCAAGCGCGATAAGGTTTATATCGGGGTTTTGCTTCGCGAATTCCAGCGCGAAGCCGCCCTTTCCGCAGCCGATTTCGAGGTACAGCGGATTATTATTTCCGAACGTCTTTTCGGAGCTTACAAAAAACTCCTCCGACAGCGGGTCGTCCTTATGCTCGTTCTGGCACTGCATATACAGCATCACCGGCTTGCACGCCGAAAGCCGTTCGTCGAGGTACTTTTTTCTTCTCATTCTCATATAATTTCACCATTTACGTCAATCGCACAATTCTCTTCCCATAAGCACGCCCATAACCGACGCCATCATAAGCCCGCGCGTCCAGCCGCTTGAATCTCCTAAGCAGTGCAGTCCTGCAATGTTGGTGTTAAAATGTTCGTCCATTTTAATGCGGTTGGAGTAGAATTTAAGCTCCGGCGAATACAACAGCGTTTCATGCGACGCAAACCCCGGAACAACGCAGTCCACGGCTTTTATGAAGTTGATTATGTTGGTCATGGTGCGGTAGGGGATAGCCGCGGTAATATCTCCCGCCACCGCGTCGGGAAGCGTCGGGCGCACGTTTGAAAACGAGAGCTCCTTTTCCCATGTCCGTTTTCCGTCGAGAATATCACCGTACCTCTGCACGAGAATATGCCCGTTTCCGAGCATATTTGCAAGCTCTCCGACGCGTTTTGCGTATTCAATAGGCTGGTTGAACGGCACAGAGAAGTTGTGCGAACAGAGAATGGCAAGGTTTGTGTTCTCGGACTTGAGATTTTTGTAGGAATGCCCGTTTACCACCGCAAGACCGCCGTCATAGTTCTCCTGCGCGACAAATCCGCCGGGGTTCTGACAAAACGTGCGGACCTTGTTCTTAAACGGCGCGGGATAGCCGATAAGCTTGGATTCGTATAAAACCTCGTTTACCTCCTCCATAACCTCGCTTCTGACCTCCACGCGAACGCCTATGTCAACCGTTCCCGAGCGGTGGTCAATATCGTGCAGAACGCACACCCGCTCCAGCCAGTCCGCGCCCTTGCGCCCTGCCGCGATAACCACATGCTCCGCCGACAGCTCGCGCTGATTTTCCCCCTTTGTATCGGCAATTACAACTCCCGTGCAAACGCCGTCCTTCACGATAATATCGCGGCAAACCGTCTTAAAAAGTATCTCCACGCCGGAAGAAAGCAGATGCTTTTCAATGCTGTAATACAGCTCGTGCGCCATTTCCGTGCCGAGATGCCGAATAGG